>CAZCRG010000057.1:0-10671 GCA_964501105.1 Candidatus Hydrothermarchaeota archaeon
GTATTAAACTCTTTTGCCATATATGCAAGACTGCTAAAGTCGCCTCTGGGATAAATCCCACTTCCATGAAAAAGTAGGACATCAGTATTTTTGATATTAACAATTTTTCTATCAGGCAAATTAATACCATAAAACCTATCCATATTACCACTTACTGCCTCAAGTGGTGCAATTTTTTCCAGCTCTTCTATTACATCAATAGAAGTTAAATCACCAGCATGAAGTATTAATTCTGGTTTTAAAATTCTAAGTTTCTCAAGTAAATCCAAAAGATTTTTAGTCCTATCAGGAAAATGGGTATCAGAGACAATAGCAACACGCATATAACACTACAAAGATTATCACGATATAAAAGAAAAACCAATATTCACTGGACAGTGAGAATCAATTAATTTACTCCATCTAAAGTAAATTTTTTAGACAAAAACTTTTTATTTAACAGTGTGCATATTTATACATAATCAAGGGTGGGAATATGGTAAATGTAGTATGGATTCAAGGAGCAACTGACAATGGCTGTCTGATCTCTTTTTTAAATGCCCAGCAGCCAGATGTGTATCAGGTGATTGAGAAACTTGGTGTAAATATAAGCTACCAGAATACTATAAGTGGAGAAAGTGGCCCTGAATTGCTGGAAGTGCTCAATAAGTACGAGAGGGGCGAGGAGAGTCTCGATGTACTCATAATTGAAGGAGCTATACCCAGAGGGCCCAACGGCACAGGAGGTGCCTGCTTCATAGGTCCAAAGACCTTCAAAGACTGGGTATCTTCTCTTGCTCCAAAGGCCCAGTATGTCGTGGCAGTAGGAACCTGCGCCTCCTTTGGCGGAATTCCTGCTGCACCGCCCAATCCTACTGACTGCACTGGTGTGCAGTGGCACAAGAGAGAATTTGGAGGTTTTCTGGGTAAGGACTTCAAATCAAAGGCTGGCTTACCTGTGGTGAATATCTCAGGTTGCCCTGCCCATCCTGACTGGCTGGTTCAGACTCTTGCTGCACTGCTTCTGGGCAAGGATGTGGAGCTGGACAAGTACAACAGGCCCAGAGACTTTTATGGCGAGGATATAACTGTCCACGACGGCTGCCCGAGAAATGACTATTACTCCTTCAAGGTGGCTGCAGAGAAATTTGGCGACAAGGGGTGCCTTTATCTAAACCTTGGATGCGCCGGACCAAGTACTCACAGCGACTGCAACAAGAGGCTCTGGAACAGGCAGAGCAGCTTAACAAGATATGGAATGCCCTGCCATGGATGCACACGGCCTGATTTCCCAGAAGGTCTATGGCCCTTTTTCAAGCGCAGAGAGCTTCCTGTAAGCGGCAGCAAGGTTATACCCTATATAATAGGCTCAGGCTTTATGAAGCTTGCCAAGCCCAAGAGGCTTAAGAATGAGTAGGTGATTATAATGAAAGAAGTAGATATCAGTCCAATATCAAGGATAGAAGGGCATCTTGACTTCAAGATAACAATTGAGGACAATAAGGTTGTGGATGCTCGTGCTATAAGTGCCCTCTTCAGAGGTTTTGAAAACATACTTAAGGGCAGGGACCCAGAAGATGCTCTGGTAATAACTCCCAGGATATGCGGCGTCTGTCCCACTTCCCACAATGATGCCTCTGCCAGAGCTTTAGACAGCGCCTACAATGCAGAGGTTCCTCCCAATGGCTATCTTGTGAGAAGTATACTTTTAGCCACTGAGAATACAATGAGCCATGCTGCCCATACCTATGTTCTCTTTGGCCCCGACCTTGCCAACAAGAAGTACTCCCAGCATGAAGCCTACCCTGAGCTTGCAAAGCGCTTCTCAGCCATCACAGGCACATCCTATAAGGGTGCCGTTATGGCGAGAATAAAGCTTGATGAGCTTTTCACCATCTTTGGAGGAAAACATCCTCATACCACCTTTATACCAGGGGGAGTCCCCTGCAGACCCCAGACCAGCGACATAACAAAGGCTCTGGGCATACTCATGGAGGTTCAGGACTTTATTGAGAAAACAACCCTCGGCTGCAGCGTTGAGAGATGGCTGGAGAATAAGAGCCTCAAAGATGTTGAAAGCTGGCTGGAAGAGGAAGAAAGCCATGCCAACAGCGATCTGGGCCTTCTTATACGCTACGGTCCTGAACTTGGGCTACACAAGCTGGGTGCTGGCCCCGGGAAATTCTTGGCCTATGGAGTATACCACCAGAAGGACGGCAAACCCTGGCTGCCTGGAGGCTACTTCGATGGGGAGCTTCACGAGCTGGACCAGAGCAAAATAAGTGAGCACATCAAACATTCATGGTATGAAGGCTACGATGGAGGAAGGCACCCCTTTGAGGGTGTTACAAGTCCCTACTATGACCCCGAGAGTGAGAAGTACTCCTGGGCAAAGTCACCAAGGTACAACGAAGCCCCTGCTGAAGTTGGACCTCTTGCCAGGCAGATAATTGATCAGGATCCTCTTGTGCTTGACCTGGCAGAGAAATTTGGCCCCTGCGTCTTCACAAGAGTCCTTGCAAGAGCACATGAAGCTGTAAGAACCCTTGCAAAGATAAAGGAGATGCTTCTTGAGATAGACCCAAATGAGCCTTTCTATAAGAAACCCACAAAGCCTGAGAATGCCGAAGGCATAGGCTTGACAGAAGCTGCCAGAGGAGCTCTAGGTCACTGGATAAAGATAAAGGACGGCAAAATAGAGAATTACCAGGTTATCACACCTACTGCCTGGAATGTTTCGCCCAAGGATAGCCTCGGCAATCATGGCCCCATAGAGAGCGCTGTTATTGGCACTGAAATTACAGACGAAAACAACCCTGTAGAGGTCCAGCATGTGATAAGGAGCTACGACCCCTGTATAGCATGTACAGTGCACTACATAACACCAAAGGGGAGCTTTACCCTAAAGGCAGTCTAAGCCTCTTTTTTTATTTTTAGGGGTTGCTCCTTGCTTATCGCAGGTATAGGAAATATTTTAATGGGAGATGACGGCGCAGGTATAGAGGTGATAAAGAGGCTAAGGCAGAGCAGGTTACCAGAGAAGGTGGAGCTTTTTGAGGCAGGTCTTGACAGCTTTGGCCTCCTGGGAAAACTTAAAGGCAGAAAGAAGGTCATTCTTGTGGATGCCCTGAGAGGAGGTGAAGCTGGCAGGGTTTACAGGCTCAGCCTGGAAGACTTGAGTGAATTCAACTTCCTTTATTCCCTCCATGATTTCACTCTTGAGCATCTTTTAAAAACTGGTAGAGAAATATTTAATAGGGAGTTTCCAGAAGAGGTTGTTATTATTGGAATTGGAATCTCTGGGGTAAAGGAGGGAATAGGGCTGAGCAAAGAGGTTGAAAAAGGCGTTGAAAGAGCTGTTGAAGAGATCTTAAGAGAGGTCAGAGAATGTGTGTAGCTATGCCAGGTCTGGTTAAAGAGATTAAGGGCAATCTCGCTATAGTGGACTACGGCGGCATTGTCAAGGAAGCCAGCCTGGAGTTTCTTGAAGGCGTAGAAGTGGGCGACTATGTAATAGTGCACGTGGGCTATGCCATATCAAAACTTTCAAAAGAGGAGGCTGAAGAAAGCCTCAGGGTCTGGAAGGAGTTACTGGAGAGGCTTGGGGATGAGGCTTAGTTTCAGAGACTCTGAGCTGGCGGAAAAGGCAATTAAAATAATAAAAAAGCTTTCTAGGCAGGATAGCTACAGCTTTATGCATGTCTGCGGTACCCATGAGCAGAGTATAACAAAGCACGGACTGAGAAGCCTCCTTCCAGAGAATATAAAATTAATCTCAGGCCCTGGCTGTCCTGTATGCGTCACGCCTGCCGAGGAGATAGATGCCGCTATAGCTCTGGCTGAAGAGGGAATAGCTGTCCTCACCTACGGCGATATGTTCAGAGTGCCAGGGAGTGAAAGGAGCCTGGCTGAGGTTAGAGCCTCAGGCAGCGATATTAGAATTGTTCTAGGAGTAGCTGAAGCTGTAAAGATTGCAAGAGCTGAAAAGGAAAAGGAATTTATATTTTTCTCTCCCGGCTTAGATACTACAGCCCCTAGTGTGGCTGCAGAGGTTCTCAAAGGATTGCCTGAGAATCTGAGTATTCTCAACTCTCTCCGCCTCACTGTGCCCATTATGGAGCTTCTTATGGGCCTTGGTGACCTCCACTTTCAGGGTTTCATAGCACCAGGTCATGTCTCTGCCATAATTGGTGCAGAGGCTTACAGTACAATAGCCGAGAGCTACTCCATGCCTGTGGTAATTTCAGGCTTTGAGCCTCTTGATGTTCTTCTAAGCACAGCTCTTCTTCTCAAGCAGGTCAACGAGGGCAAAGCAAGAGTGGAGAATGAGTACTCAAGAGTTGTTACCAATAAGGGAAATACTAAGGCTAAAGAGGCTGTAGACAAAGTCTTTGAGGTGAGCAGTGGTAAGTGGAGAGGCATAGGAAGGGTTCCCTTCTCAAAACTTGAGTTCAGAGATGAGTACTCCAGTGCTGACGCTCTGAAGAGATACAATGTCAAGCTCAGAAACTCGAGAGATATTCCTCCTGGCTGCAGCTGCCATCTTGTGATTATTGGGAAGATAGAGCCTGAGAAGTGCGAAATGTTTGGAAGAGGGTGCACACCAGAAAAACCCTTCGGCCCCTGCATGGTGAGCAGCGAAGGCACCTGCAATATCTACTACAGGTACGGTAGTTATGCATGAGATGAGCCTTGCTCTCAGCATTCTCGATGCCATAGAGAAGAGCCTCGAAGGAAAGAGGGTAAGGAAGGTTGAAGAGGTTACTCTGGAGGTGGGCTCTCTGGCTATGGTCAATCTTGAACAGCTGAGCTTCTGCTTCTCCCTTGCTGCAAAGGGGGAAATTTTTAAGAATGTAAGGCTCAAAATTGAAGAGAAGAAGGCTCTCTTCAGGTGTATATCCTGCTCCAGAGAAGTTGCTTCAAAAGAGCTTATAAGCACCTGCAGTTTCTGCGGGGGCTACCTTGAGTTTATATCTGGTGATGAGCTTATTCTCAAGGAAATAAAAGCGGAGGTGGAAGATGCATAAAGTGGCCGAGATTTCAGTTGAGGCTGACATAATTAAAGCCAACAGAGCAATAGCTGATAGGAACAGAAAAATCCTAGAGAAGAATAGGGTGGCTGCCTTTGATATCTCAGGAGCTATTGGCTCTGGAAAAACTTCGCTGATAGAGGAGGCTGTTAAGGCTCTTGAGCTGAAAGCAGGCGTGGTAGCTGGCGATGTCCTTGCAAGGTTTGATGCAGAGCGCTTTGAAAGCCTTGGAGTGCCCACTGTAGCTTTAAATACTGGAAAGGAATGCCATCTTGATGCTCACCTGGTGAGCCATGCCCTGGAGGAGCTTCCTTTAGAAACTCTGGATGTGGTCTTTTTTGAGAACGTTGGAAATCTCATCTGCCCGACAGACTTTGACCTGGGTGCTCACAGAAGAATAGTAATTGTTAGCGTCACAGAGGGCGATGATATTGTTGAGAAGCACCCCATGATTTTCCTCAAATCCAACCTGGCTGTTATCAACAAAATTGATATAGCAGAGTTTGTTGATGCCTCTCCCGAGAAGATGGCCAGAGATGCTGAGAGGATTAACCCAAATATTGAGATTCTTCTCACCTCTGTCAAGAAGAGAGTGAATATTGACGCCTGGCTTGATTACATTGAAAGAGAGGTAAAGAAGATAATAAAAATTTAAAAGAGATTATATCCAAATATCTGCCGTTAGATGCTGCCTGATTCCATCCATTCAATCCTCAATTCCTTCTTCTCCTCAGTATTAGACTTAAACTGGCTATCAGAGCAACTACTGAAGGCCCACATAATCCAAAGAATTTCTTCTCTTGCTTATATTGCTTAGCCTCTTCTGTTACTGGTTTCTCAATCTCTTTCTTTTCAATTTCCTGCTTTTCTTCTGGCTTCTTGACTTCCTCCTCTTTCTTTTCTGGCAGTGAGGGAATCTCTGGGATTTCAACTTCAGTTTTCTTCTCAACAACTTCCACTACCTTTGGCTCTTCTGAAGAGAAACCAGAGTTAGCCTCTCCAGCTATAGCAAAGTAGCTAAAGCCAGGAGAAATAGCCTCATAGAGTAGGTATTTACCATCCTCAGCTTTTATCTGCTCTGTCTCAAGCTCCTGCCAGTTGCCAGTGGTGTATCTGAGTAGCCTTACTGTAGCAGGGTTTATGTCCTTATCTTTCAGCCAGCTTACATTAACTCTGAATCTCAGCTTTACTTCTTCTACTGCAGAAGAGCTCAGTGTTATTTTTATGTACTTATAGGGTTCTTTTCCAATGGCTTTAACGTAGCTGGGAAGCTTTTCCAGCTCTTCTACCTTCAGCTTGGCATTGTAGAGCTTCATCCTTGGCTTTATTTCAACTTCATACAGGTCTGCTGCCTTTTCAGGATCAAGTTTAATCTGAGTGAATTTACCCTTTTCTACCTGGGCTACTGTAACCTCATAGCCAGTCGGAGCTGCTCCTCCACCGCCACCACCAGGTGCTGAAGAGGTAGTTGAACTGCTGGAGGAAGTAGTAGATACAGGTAGAATCTGCCCTGCCACACCATAAACACTAAAGTGGGTTATATTGGCTGCCACATACTTCTCATTCTTATTTACCCAGCTATTAAGAATCTCCCATTTACCTGTGCTCTCATTGTAGTAGCTGATATTGAAAGTATAGTTATCAGAAGGCAGAGAGTCATAGTATATTCTCAGCTCCATGGTACCGCTATTATTCACAATAGCTTCTGATGCCTCTATTGTGGCATATTCAAAGATAGTATAATTGCCTGTAGTATTGGGAGCAATATGAGGTGGTATAGCAGAGCGCACCACCTTTAATGACGCTCCAACAAAACTCTCATTTACAGGGATTATTAGCTCTGTATCTGCCATCTTCAATTTGAGAGTCTGATTCTCCATTCCAGCAAGTGTCTGGTCTTCCTCGCTGTAGGCTTTTACTATATCAGAGATATTAACAGGATGAGATATGTTAAACCAGACGCCATGGAGTGTTATATTTCCATATTCAATAACACTTCCATTGAGCTTGCTACCAACAGTCATATCCTTTACAACAGTATCCTTTATATAGGCATGTCTTACCCTGGAATCTATAACTATAGAATTATAAATCTCAGAGTTATTAATTCTTGATCCAGATATACTGGATTTATATAAATAAGAGTTTATAATCTCTGATTTTTCAACTGTAGATTCTGAAATATTTGAACTGACAACGAGAGATTTCTTTATGCTTGAGTCTGATATATAGGTGGGGCATATAACTTTTGAGGACTCAATAGTAACAAGCCCAGTGATACTTACACAACTGACATTAGAAGTGTTTATAACTCTCAGCTTTAATTTCCTGACAGACGGAACTCCCTTACCTTCTGTCTGGAAAGCCTTTACCAGAATATCATATTCTCCCTCAGGTGCACTTATAGTTAATACTGAAGTTGAAGAAGAAAGAGGTTGAAGAGTTGTATTGTCTGGATTGAGAGAGTAGTTAATGGCACTATCTGCCTTCACTGTAATATTGAAGGTGTCATTCACATTGCCAAGATTTATCACTTTAAGTATAAAGGTGGCATTGTTACCAATTTTTACAATTTCTTCCTTCTTATCAGGCTCAAGCCTTACACCATGTACTGACTTATTTAGAACTATCACTCTAATAACAGAACTATCATTTATATCAGGCTTTGAAGAATCAAAAGCTCTGACTTTAATCTCATAGTATCCAGTGGCAGTTGCATTTACCTTCATCTTAACCTCTTTACTCTTGCCAGAAGGAACAGTTACACTGTCAACCTCAGGCTTTGCCAGTGTTCCATTGCTTGTGGTTATATTTATCTCTCTCTCAACATCACCATTATTCTCAATTGTTATTTCAAATTCAGCTACTTCACCGAGATTAACTGACCTTGAACCTGGCTTTATTTTTAGTTTTACTGGATTAACAACATGAGTAATTGTGTATATTTTAGCTCCGGCTGAGCTATTTCCAAGGGATATAGCTCTGATTATCGTAATGTAACTTCCCTGCCTATTATCAGATACTATAAGATTTCTCTTAACACTCTCACCTGGTGAAAGATCTATACTGCCAATAAAGTCTGTAAAGCCAGCAGTGGACTTTGTATAAAGTCTTATTGTGTCATTCTGATTTCCTGTATTTGTAATTTCAACTGGATATGTGGCATTCTCACCTGGAGTTATCTTTCTGACATTGTCATCAATTTTTAAAGCAACCCCATAAAAAGGCTTCTTCTCCACAACTGTTGTTATATTAATCCCATGAGTGAGGTTCCAGGAGTTGTCTGAATTTACAAATACTGTAATATTATGTTCTCCTTCAATTTCTGAATTAACTTTCATCTCAGCCTCTATCCAGTCCCCTGCCTTCAAAAATACTCTCTCCGGTGATAATGTAACATTTACTGAAGAATAATTCCTGAAGGTGATATTGTAGGAGTCATCAACTGTACCCGTGTTCTTTATAAGTATCTTATAGGTGGCATTTTCTCCAGGATATATCCTCTGCATCCATGGGTACACCATGACATAGGCACTGGCTTCCTTTACTGTTGTCTTTGTCGTGACTTTTGCAAATTTAGAGGGGTCACCTTTCGATATCGCCACAACACTTACCTTATAAATACCTCCTGAGGCCGAGGTTACTGTAAGGTTTACTTTACCTTCTTCTCCCGCTCCCAGAGAAATTGACTTACTACTGAGAACTGCACTGTCAACAAAGCCAGAGATTACAATGAGCCTGTAGGTATCATTGACATTACCTGTATTCCTTATCTTTATCTCATAGGTGGCATTTTTACCTGTGTTTACTTCCCTCGACTCTGGCTCTGCTTCAAGAGCCACACCATATAATTTCTTTGTGGTTACTATAGTTTTGATAAAGGACTTCTTTACAATAACACCACTGGTAAAGTTGAGAAGTGTTATATAAACTCCTTCCTTCGAGGAGGTGAGATTCAGAGGTATTGTCTGCGATCCATTACCTGAAAGACTTATCGTGGTGTTGCTTATGGTGTAGTTGAGAGGACTCTTTATTCCAATTGTAATATTCTTGGGCTGTTTACCATTTTCAATTTCTATGTAGTAGGTGGCATTGTCACCAGACTTTACTGAAAGTTCACCTGGATAAATATAAGCCCAGAAAGCAGGAGTTACTATCGTTCTGAGATATAGAATTTCATATTTCTTTGTATTATTTTTAGAGGCAATAAATACTGTCGTATAGTAGCTTCCAACGCCAGAACTCAAAGTCAGTGTAATATTCTTCTCCTTACCGGGCTCAATGGAAACCTCAGTATCTGGAAGATACATATATTTAGCGCCTGTGAAAGCTTTTATAGCATAGGTGTCATTGGCATTGCCAGTGTTCTTTATTGTTATTGTGTAGGTGGCATTCTCTCCTTCTTCCACATACTTTATTTTACTGTCTGCATAGGCTTTGACATCAAAGACTGGGAGAATTGTAAATATAACAGTGTCAGAGTTGACATTCCCATAGGTGTCATTGGCATAAACTGCTACTTTATGAACTCCTGTAGATAGGCCATATAACCTGAGGAATTTACTGTGATTCCACAAATCAGTGATTGTTTTATTTGGCTGCGCATCTATGGAGAACCATACCTGGGATATTCCAGAGCTATCAAAAGTATCAATGAACAGATCAACAAATCTTCTGGAATAGCTTGTGTTTGCAGGTGAGATGATATTTATAAAAGGTGGTGTATTTATATTATATATTCTCTCCTCGCTTGTATTTATATTACCTGCAATATCTCTGCCATAGACTTTATAGTGCACTTCTCTATCCTCAATGCCCACGAAAGGAACTGTCTCAAACCAGTTAGTACCCTGACCCTTCATTGTCTTATTCAACTCTTCAATAAAGGTTCCATTGAGATAGTAGGATTTAATATTCAAAATAGCTCCTGAAAGCTTCTCACTGGAGGTTATGTTAACTGTTATATTGAACTGCTTTTTGTCTGTTGTAGCACCATCTGCAGGTGTTGGATACACAAAGCTTAAAGCAGGAGGTGTGGTATCAACAGTGAAATTCACACTCTTCGACACCCAGATTCCAGTAGATGAGTCATTTGCATAAACAACAATATTATGTACTCCTTCACTTAGATTGAGGGTGATATTTGCATTGGTTGAATTGTATAAATTAAAGGTATTATTTGCTCCTCCATCTATAGAGTAGAGCCAGGTGTCCACGGGCTTATCTGATATAACAATAACAGGTACTGTGGTGGAATTATAGTATGCTAAATTAACAGGCGAGACAAAGTGTATAACTGGATAGGTGGTGTCAACAGAGAAGAATACTCTTGAAGTACCTATATTGCCTGCTCTATCAATAGCTGTGACAACTATGCTATTTACTCCCTCCACTGCTGCTACTGTGGTATATCCATCAAATGGGATATTCTCCCCGCCATTTAAAGAATATAAAAGTTTATCAACCTGCTCTGAAGTTGAGACATTAATAAGTATATCTCTCTTTCCATAGGTGATATTCTCTGGGCTGTGGATATAAACCACAGGAGGCGTGCTGTCAACTACGGCTTTACTCTCATTTATCCCAGTCTGGTTGTTGCCATACTTATCCTCAGCTTTAACCTTTATTTTGTAGGTGCCCGCGGATACTGGAGACTACTGTT
>CAZCRG010000058.1:0-10504 GCA_964501105.1 Candidatus Hydrothermarchaeota archaeon
TAATCGATAATGAAACTAAATTCTTAGTTGCCACTCACTTATCTGGAGAAAGAACAACAGAGTAAGTTATTAAACCATTTAAACAAGCAAAGAAAGGACCCCGCTAAAAGACAAAAAATAGTTGTAGATAGTTTGTAAGCTTATGAAAAAGCTTTCAAAAAGGTTTTTTACAGCAGGTATAAAGAACATATTGTTGAAAGATTGCATGGAACTTTGAAAGATATGTTAAAGCCTTTAATAAGATTGAAAAGTGAGAAAACAGCTAAGATCTGGTTGTATGGCTGGTTTGATTACTATAATCTCTTAAAATATCATTTGAGCCTGAAAGGTAAAACATCTTTTGAGGCCTGTGGAATTGATTTAAAAGTAGAAAATGACTGAGAAGACTTGACAAGAGGGGCTATCTATAAAAATCTGGAGGCAGATTTTCAATAATTTTTATTTTTTCATCTCACCAACAATAAGCTAACATAACACTTAAAGGCAATATTTTTATATCTCTACAGCCTATTCTATTGAGGTAAGGAGGCTTCCAATGACTCAGGCAAATGCTTTAATAGATAAGTTCCTGGCGATGGATATCAAGAAGCTTATGATTATCCCAATTTTAATGCTTGTCGCAGGTATTGTGATTGTTGTTTTAAGTTATACCTCCGGCACCATGCCCATGAGTATAGACTTTAGAGGAGGTACAATGCTAACTGCTCCACTCAAAGGAGAGTTCCCCTCAGGGATTGAAGGTCAAATCTCCAGCACTCTTGGTTATAATGTTAAAACAAGAGTGGTAAAAGATGCCTTTGGCAATCAGGAAATCGAAATATTTATAGACAAGCCTCTAAGTAGTGATGAAGTTGATACTGTAAAGAAAATCCTTGAAAAAGATGGTATAAATAAAGATAGTGTGGCTTCTGATATTATTCAACCTTCTCTCGGTACAGAGTTTTTCAGACAGGCTTTAAATGCTCTCCTCTTTGCCTTCACACTAATGGCATTAACAGTCTTTCTCAGATTTAGAACACCAGTGCCCAGTTTTGCAGTAGTTTTATCCGCCTTTTCTGATATTGTTGTTACTCTCGCCATAATGGTGCTTATTGGAATAGAACTCTCCAAGGGTTCTCTTGTTGCTCTGCTTTTACTCATAGGCTATTCAGTGGATACTGATATATTACTCACCACGAGGATGCTGGTGAAGAAAAAAGAGCCTTTAACTGAAAGAATTAAAAAGTCAATGAAAACAGGTATGACCATGAGCATAACAACCTTCTCTGCCATGTTTGTCCTGTATATTATTTCATCATCAAAAATCCTCGATGATGTGGCCATGGTTATTATGATAGGAATGGTTGTTGATATGATTAATACCTGGATACAGAATGTGGGTATTCTAAAATGGTATCTGGAGCGTGCATAAATGAGCTACAGTGAAATTCTCAGGGACAAAAGGGTATTAATACTTATAATTTTTGTTGTATTGTCATTGGGATTAATATTTCTCAAAGACTTAAATCCTACAACTGTTGACTTATCCATGGGATGGGATATAAAAGGAGGAAGTGAACTCAAGGTTGAGACTGAGTATCCTCTACCCTATGTAGCTCCCGATGGAACAACCATTACAATGCAGATGGTTGTGGATATAATAACCAAAAGAATTAACAGTATAGGTGTAAGAGACTTTTCTGTTACTCCCTGGGGAAACAGATATATTATTATGGATTTTGCTGGCACAGACCCTGAGAGTGCCAGAAGACTTATTGAAAGACAGGGAAAGCTTGTGGTTAAGATAGGTAATGTGACAGCCTTCACTGGTAATGAGCTTGAGAGGATTTCCCCCTACACAAAGGGCTTTACTGGCTCATGGCAGGTGCCCTTCACAATAACTCAGGAGGCAGCAGAGCGCTTTAGAGATGCTGCCCTTGAAACCAACTTTGAAATGGTATATATGTATCTTGACGATCAGCTTGTAAACAGTGCCCCTATAGGTGATTCTTTAAAGCAGGAGCTTATTCAGGGCAAGGTGGTTAGAGATCTGGTGCTTGAGACTGGCGCTGGAGATGAGGCTGAAGCTAAAGCCAGAGAGGTGGAGATTGTTCTCCGCTCAGGTGCACTGCCAATAAAGCTGAATGTTCTTTCAGTATCAAGTGTCCCTCCAGAGCTTGGCGAGAAGTTTGCAAAAAATGCAGCTATAGCTGGTTTCTTTGCCATACTCACAGTAGCTCTTGTAATTTATCTCAGGTACAGAGCAATTGAGATTTTTATTCCAATAGTAGCCACTGGCTTGAGCGAGGTAATAATTATTCTTGGCTTTGCTTCACTGATAAGATGGGACCTTGATTTGCCAGCAATAGCCGGAATAATTGCTGCAGTTGGTACTGGCGTTGATGACCAGATAGTTATAACTGATGAGGTGCTCATGGAGAGAGTAAGAAGTATAAGGCAGAGAATAAAGAGCGCCTTTTTCATTATATTCTCAGCCTGGTTTGCCACTGTTGCAGCCATGTTTCCCTTATTTGTGATAGGCTTAAGTGCTCTCAGAGGCTTTGCTCTAACCACAATTGTTGGCGTTACTGTAGGTGTCTTCATAACAAGGCCTGCCTATGCAAGAATTGTAGAACATCTTGCAGGCAGAGCAAGAAAGAGGTAGTCCTGTATGTATATAATAATAGTCGGTGCCTCAAAGATTGGGACTGCTCTGGCAAGGCTTCTCAGCCAGGAGAGGCATAACGTTGTCGTGGTTGAGAAGAATGAGGATAGGGCTACCAAGGTTTCAGAAGAGCTGGATGTTACAGTCATTAACGGCTCTGGTACAGAAATTGATGTTCTCCAGGATGCAGGAGCTGATAGAGCTGATGTTATTGTTGCAGCCACCAGCGATGATGCAGTTAACTTAATGGTGTGTGAACTTGCCAAGATTCTTGAAATAGAGAGGAGGATAACTCTCGGGCAGAACCCCAAACATGAGAAGATTTTCAATGAAGTTGGAACTGAAGAGATAATATTTCCCAGTAGAACAATAGCCACCTATATTAGAAATCTCATCACAAGGCCGGGCGTAAGGAGCGTTCTAACCACAATGCAGGAGAACGCTGACATTGTGGAGGTTGTGATTCCACCAGGAGCAATTGTAGCTGGAAAGCAGATTAAGGATATTGGCATGCCCGAGGGCTCCACAATAACTGCTATATACAGGAATGGCGACCTTTTGATTCCGAGAGGGAATACTGTTGTTGAAGCTGGAGACAAACTTATTATTCTGGCTAAAAACGATATAATTGAAAGTGTAGCTGAGAAAATTACAAAAAGATAAAACAAACCTTAAAGACTACTTCTTTTAATCTCTCTCACTGCAAGAAGGAAAAAAATTGTGCCAAATAAAAGGAGGACAACAAAGGAGACAAGAGGAAATTCTCTTCCCAGCATGGCTGCTCTAAGGCATAGAGAGGCATGAGTAAGAGGGAGGAGCTTAATTACAAAGGACATATATCCTGGAAGATTATTAAGAGAAAAGAAAGTTCCACTTAGAAACATCATTGGCGCTATAAATAAAGTATTAAAGGTGTTCATATCCTCATGGTGCCACACTTTCAGTCCTACAAACATCCCCATACTTGAAAACAGGAAGGTTGTGGCAAGAATTGTTACCATGCCCTTAAACTCAACAATAATGCCTGAACCATATAATATTCCCAGAATTATAATTATTATAGCTGAGAACATACCGCGAAGCATTCCCCCAAGAACCTTTCCTATCACAATACTCTCTGCCCTTATTGGAGCAACAAGATAGTTTTCAAAGACCTTTGTATACCTCCTCTGAATATTCAGTGTAACCCCTACACTTGAAAAGCTAATATTCATGGCACTCAGAGCTATAATTCCAGGGACAACAAACTGGAGGTAGCTGACTCCCTCAAGATTTATATTTCTCCCCAGCCCCCAGCCAAAGGCTGTCAGCAGGAGTAGTGGATTTACCAGACCTGAGACAAGATATCTGAAAAATCTTCTTCTGAAGGTGATAAATTCTCTGAGGAAGACCACATAGGCATCGCCAATCACTTTATTTTCCTCCCCGTTAGCTCAATAAAAATGTCCTCGAGATTTGTCTCTCTCACCATAAAATTGCAGTTTTTGCAGACCTCCGAGGCATATTCTCTGGCTTCTTCTCTCGTCTCAAAAAATTTTCTTATAGTGCTTCCATCCTGGAAAATCTCAACCACTACTTTACCAAGTCTTAGCTTGAGCTCATCCGGGCTACCAAGAGCTATCAACCTGCCATCATTTATTATCCCTACCCTATCGCAGAGCATCTCAGCTTCCTCGATATAGTGGGTGGTTAAAAATATAGTTATTCTCTCACTGCTCAGCTTTCTTATCAAATCCCAGATTCTTCGCCTTGTCTGGGCATCTAAACCAACTGTGGGCTCATCGAGAAATAGCACTTTTGGTTTATGCATTAAAGCTCTGGCTATAAGCAACCTTCTCTTCATTCCCCCAGAGAAGGTCTCTACAAGGTCATGGGCTCTCTGGCTTAATTCAACAACAGAAAGAAGTTCATCTATCCTCCTCTTTCTCTCCCTTTCAGGCATGTGGTAGAGTCTTCCATGAAAGTCAAGATTCTCATAAGCCGTAAGCTCATTGTCAAGATTTATATGTTGAGGTGCCAGACCAATAACCCTTTTAACCTCCAGGGGATTTTCTCTGATTTCATAACCCGCCACAAAGGCTCTGCCAGAGGTAGGCTCTGTAAGAGTGGTGAGCATTTTTATTGTTGTTGTTTTTCCTGCTCCATTTGGACCAAGAAGACCAAAAACCTCACCTTCCTCGATTTTTAAAGTCAAACCCTTAACAGCTTCTATACCATTGTAGCTTTTTCTAAGTTCTTCAGCCAGTATCATCTACATTCACCAAGAATTTGAACATTATAAAAAAGAATAAAATCTCCAACTCACCCTATAAAGTCAACCCTACAAATATCCCTGTGAATAAAGCCACAAGATACACTCCAGATACCTTATAGGTCTTCCAAGCATAGGAGCTATCATTAATAAGGCGGAAATTAAGATAGAGGAAATAGGATCCTGCTGGAATTACAGGAATAAGATACCAGATACTCAGAGGAGAAAGAAGATAGAGGAGGAGTGAGGTTAATATTAAGGCTAAAGTATGAGCAAGAATAATCAGTGAACTCAACCTGTGATTTATCACCACAGGTAGCATTGGTATTTTCACTTTTAAATAGTCTCTTCTAAAGACCATTGAAAAACTCCAGAAGTGAGGTGGAGTCCACAGAAAAAGCACAAGGGCAAGAATCAGAGCTAAATAGCTCAATTCACCACTTCCACTGCTCCAGCCTGCCAAAACTGCAAAGCTTCCAGAGGCACCTCCCAGCACTATATTCAGCCAGCTCCTTCTCTTTAAAATCAGAGTATATAAAACAATATACACAAGTGCTCCCGATAATACAAAGGCTGCAGTGAGTGGATTTATATATAAAGAAATGACTACACCCAGAGCTGTCAGAACAATACCTGTAATTAAAACTGTTTCAGGCTTTAACTTACCCGAGGGTAAAATTCTACCCCTTGTTCTGTCCATCTTTGCATCAATATCTCTATCGAGATAGTTGTTTACTGCTGATGCACCAGCAGAAGATAGAGTACCTGCTACAATTAAAAGAATTAGATTGTGTATATCAACATGCCCATAGGCTGAAAAGTACATGGAGAAAACTGAGACAAATACTAAAAGTCCCACAATTCTGAGTTTAAAGACACCAAGTATCTGTTTCATAGTCACTCTCAAAAAAATTAAAGAAGGGTGGGAGCTATTTTATCACCACCGGCGGTGCTCCTGGTGTGCCCATGTTTATTATATTCAGTGTTGGCACAATGTAGGCTATCAGCACAAGAATCACTGCCATAGCTGTAAATAGCTTGAAGTTGTCCACAAGGCCTAAGCTACCCTCTGGAATCTCAACTTTTAACTCTACCTGCTCTGCCTTCCTGTCTGATGTAACTGTCCTGAGAATATTGTAGAGGAAGAGCATAATACTCAGGAAAAGCAGTACACCGCCTATGGCTGTAATAAGAAGCAGAGGACCCCAGCCCTGAGCCACTGGATTCCCACTGTAGCTCACATCATAGGTTCTTCTGGGTGAGCCCAGGATTCCCAGGATGTGCATTGCTGCTGAGAAAAGCACCATGCCTATAACCCAAAGGTACACCTGGTAAAGAGCAAGGTTCTTGCTGTAGAGCCTTCTTCCTGTAACCATGGGCACCAGGAGATAGCTTATACCCATGAATGTCAGGGCAGATGCTGTACCAACCGTAAGATGAAAATGACCTGGAACCCAAGCTGTGTTGTGAACCACATAGTTGAGATTGTGTCCTGCATTCACTGCACCTGTTGCACCTGCAAAGCCAAAGAGTATCATGGCAAAGGCAATAGAGGCAAACACAGGATCCTTCCAGGGTAGAGCTTTAACCCAGCCCAGAAGTCCTTTGCCTCCTCTTGCTCTGGCAGCCATTTCCATGGTGGCTGTTACTGTAAAGGCTGTTATGAGGCTGGGCACAAAGACAAAGAAGGTTGTAATTGTATGAAGATACTTCCAGCCTGCTTCTATGCCAGGATCCATAAACTGGTGGTGGTAACCCACTGGTGTTGAGAAGAGTATAAAGAGCATAAATACAACTCTTGCAAGAAAGTCACTGAAAATTCTGACATTCAGCAGCCTTGGAAGTATGGTGTACCACACAATATAGGCAGGGAGCAGCCAGAAGTAAACCAGGGGATGTCCAAAGTACCAGAAGAAATTTCTTGCCAGTAATGGGTCTATTCTCTCTGAGATACCAAGAGACCATGGGATAAGCTGGAAAAGCATTTCAATGGCAACGCCAATTGTTGCAATATACCAGATTATCAATGTGGCAACAATGCCAAAGACTCCCAGGGGAAGTTTTTTGTAGCTATTTCCAAGACCTCTCCACTTCTTAACTGTAAGAAGAATATTGGCAGCAAAAACCCAGGTCCCTATAACTAAGACTGTTGCCCCTATGTAAAAGAAGGGTGAAGCCTTCATTGGTGGATAGAAGGTGTAGAGCACACTGGCTTTGCCCAGAAGTATGGGTATAGCTGCCATAACTGTACCGACTATAGTAAGACCAAAGGCTAATTTGTTCAGACTACTGCTGTAAGAATCAATGCAAAGCTCCCGTGTAACAACAAACAGGGCGAGAGCCATTATAAAGAAAGTTGTAAATACCAGGGCCATAATCACTCCATGGGCTGTAAGTGAAAGGTAGTATTTATCAGCAGATATAACTTTGAACCCTGCTCTGGTTATAGCCTGAAGCAGGCCAAAAACAGCACCAAGTCCTATTGCCACATAGGAGATATATATTCCAAGCCTTATAAATGAATCATCTCTAAAACTGCTCATATTCTATCCCTCCGTTACAGTCAGCTTACCTTTCATAAACTGGTGCCCTCTGCCACAGTACTCATTGCATATAATCAGATACTCACCCGGCTTTTCAAATTTGGCTGTAATAACTGTAACATAACCGGGAATAACATTAGCCTGAACATTGGTTCCAACCACATGGAAACCATGCTGTACATCCGGTGAAGTTATATAGAATTTTACATAGGCTCCCTTTGGAACTTCTATTCTTCCCGGCATGAACCTCCACATTTTTGCCACCATGTACACATTGTACAACTCTCCTGGAATAACCTCTTCCACTCTGGGATTTGCAAAGCGGTCATCCTGATTAATCTTTGTAGGGTCTATTACCTCAACATCTTCAGGTGTCTGAAACCCTGCAACAAAACTGAAATAGCCAATTATTGTAAGAAAAGAAAGCACCATTATGACGGAAAAGCCCAGCCAGGCTTTCTCATACTTATTAATTGTCATATATAACAACACCCTCCTACATTAAAGTTCCTGGGTAGAAACACTCCAAAGTACATTCCCAGCCAGATAATAAGGATTACCAGTGTCAATAGCACCATCACTGCAAGAGTCCCAACAGGTTCAAAATCCTCAGGTAAAGATTCCATTTTAAGGCACCTCTGGCTAATTTAACCAAAGTATCTATCCAGGAGTGCCTTCAGTGTTCTTGCATGTCTCGCCTCATCCCTTGCTGAAACATCAAAGAAGTCATGAGCCTCGTCTATACCATTTTCCTTTGACTTAACTGCAGCCTCTCTCTTTCCTTTATTGGCAGCCTGCTCCCCTTTGAGCATCTTTTCTATATTCTCTTTTGTGCTCTCACTCACCAGTCCATTCATCTCTGCAAAAACTGCTGCATGCTGTGCCTCTTCCCATGCAATTTTCTCCAGAGCAAGGGCTATCTCAGGGAATCCCTCTCTCTGAGCTACTCGTGCCATGGCAAGGTAAAGCCCGACTTCTGTGCACTCACCTTTAAAGTTCATCTTCACCTCATCTTCAACAGGGCTACCCTTACACACACCAATCTTATTCTCACTCACAAGCTCCATTTAATTCACCTCTATACTCAAGTTCAACTTATTCTATACAGGATTTCTATATGTTTAATTTACATCAAACTATATAAATTTTTTGGATGATTTATAGGAAAGAGTATTCCGAAATAACATCACTGAAGAAGTTGGGATTATCTAAATAATACATAACCAATAATTTATACAATATCCATAAAAAAACTTAGAAAATAAATCTTACATCCAGTATTTTAAAATTTATGTTTATGTTAGATTAACATGGAATATTCAATGAAGAACTACATTTTAAAAGTGAAAGAGGACTATGCCAAGCTTATGGCTGATAGTGCAAGAAGAGAAATAATTGATCTCCTGGCATCTGAAGGAGAAATGACTGTGACTGAACTTGCATCAAGACTACAAATTACCAAGGCAACAGTATCCCATCATATAAAAAAGCTTTATAATGCAGGGATTGTTAAAGTGGTTAGAATTGAACCCACAAGAGGTATCCCCAAGAAGTACTTTGCTTTGAGCACTGAATTTCTCCCTGAGAATACTCATAATATATATCCAGAAGTTATGAATAAACTAGAGGATGAATTTGAAGATTTAATTAAAAATAAAAAGAAAAGAAATATTGGAGATGAAGTGAATATCTCCTTTCTTAAACTTTACAAATCAGCACTTTTATCCACTGGATTTGAAATGGATAGAGTATTAAAGGACCAGGGATATGAACTTGGAAACAATGTATTTTCCACTGCTGTTACTGGTAAAAATATTGAAGAAGTTCTTGAAAGTTTAAAGAGTTTCTGGGAGGGCTTTAAGCTCGGTAAATTAGAAATTGTAGAAGTTGGAAAGAAAAGTATAATAAGAGTTAAAGATTGCTATCAGTGTATGGAAATGCCCAATATAGGAAAGCCTCTATGTCCAACTGATGAAGGACTTATTCAGGGGATTATTGAAGCCAAATTAGGCGGAAAGTATAGTGTAAAAGAGGTAAAGTGCTGGGGTACAGGATATAACTTTTGTGAGTTTGAGATTAAACCTGAAAACTAAAAACTAAAGATTTCTAACAGCTTCAACTAATTTTTTAACTCTTTCCTCATCAACTGGAGAGTGAATTTTACCATCTTTTTTAAACCATGTCCCGATAATTGCCCCATCGGCATTCTTTAGTAGACTTAAATTCTTTAGACTTAATCCTGAACCCACAATTAATGGCTTTTCAGCTACAGCTCTTGCAGTCTTCAACTCCTCAATTGAAGGTGCCACGCCAGTTTTTCTGCCAGTAACAATTATTGCATCAGCCATGGCTCTACTTACAATATTATCAACCTCTTCCTCTAAACTAAAATCACCTATAGGTGTGGCGTGCTTTACTCTTACATCAGCAAAAATCTCTACCTCTACCCCAAGTTCTCTGCGCAATCTCAGGAGCTCATGAGCCTTTCCCTGAATTATCCCCTGGTCTGTAGCAAAAACTCCTGAGAGCACATTCACTCTTATAAAATCCCCTCCCACAGCCAGAGCTATGGAAAGAGCACCAAGAGAATCATTTCTAAGAACATTTACTCCAAGAGGCAGATCAAAGTTCTCCTTAATCTTCATAGCTACTCTCGTGAAAGAAGTCAGAGTATGGCTGGGCACTTTATCTGGAAAAAAGGGGGTGTCTCCATAATTCTCCACCAGAAAGGCATCAACCCCACCATTATAAAGAGCTTCAGCATCTCTCAGGGCTGCCTCTTCTACTTCTTCAAGATTTCTGTATCCTGGAGCACCAGGTAGTGGAAGAAGGTGAATCATTCCAATTATCTTTTTACCCTTCCTTCCAAACAATTTTGACATAAAGTTAATTTAGTCTTTTGAAGATATAAAATTGGTGAAAGACATGTACGAAGTAATAGTAAATCCTGAGAAATGTACTGGCTGCAGAAAGTGTATTGAAGTATGCCCCAAAGCCCCAAGGATCTGGGATTATAATAAAGAAAAAAATAAAGCCTCAATTAAAGACTTCAGCTGGTGTGTTGCC
>CAZCRG010000059.1:0-10397 GCA_964501105.1 Candidatus Hydrothermarchaeota archaeon
TCTGCTAACTCTCCCAAGCTGCTCCAGCATCTCAGCCTCGTAATCTGCACCTATATTGATGTGAATGCTCACAGCATCAGCACCAATTTTAATAGCTTCCTCAACAGTGCAAACAAGAACCTTGTGGTTTGGGTCAGGGCCAAGGGAAGTGCTGGCAGAGAGGTGCACTATCAGCCCTAAATCCTTGCCATAGCCCCTGTGACCAAAGATGGCTGCACCCTTGTGCACTATTGCAGCATTGGCTCCGCCCTCTGCTATGGCATTGGCAGTCTCGGGAATATCAATAATACCCTTAATGGGTCCAAGACTAACACCATGATCCATGGGAACAATAACAGTCCTTCTTGTATTCCTGTCGAAAATCCTCTCCATCCTTACAATTTTACCTATCATCAACCCACCTCATATGTCAAGGAAATTCTTAATTATCTTCTTACCCTCAGCCGTTAAGATGCTCTCAGGATGGAACTGCACTCCAAAAACCTTATAATCCCTGTGCATCAAACCCATAATCTCGCCATCATCCTCTGAAGTGGCAGTAATCCTGAGCTCCTCTGGGAAATTCTCTTCTTTAACCACAAGGCTGTGGTAGCGTGTTGCTATAAAGGGATTCTCCACTCCTCTGAAGATTTCCTCACCAGAATGAGAGACCTTACTAACCTTCCCGTGCATCAGCCTTTTAGCATGGCCCACTCTGGCACCGAAGGCATAGCCTATAGCCTGGTGCCCCAGGCAGACCCCTAAAATTGGTGTGCCTTGAGAAAGCTCCCTGATTACCTCAACACTGACGCCTGCTCTCTCAGGCGTCCCTGGCCCTGGGGAGATTATTATCCTATCTGGCGACAGCCTCTCAATTTCAGCAAGAGATATATTGTTTCTCCTCACCTCCACCTCTACCCCAAGCTCTCCCACATACTGGTAGAGGTTGTAAACAAAGCTGTCTATATTGTCTATAATTAAAACCCTCATTCAACCATCTCCAGAGCCTTGAGCATGGCTTTACCTTTATTGACTGTCTCCTGATACTCCCTCTCAGGTACAGAATCTGCAACTATACCTGCGCCCGCCTGAATATATGCCCTGCCCTTCTGAATAACTATTGTTCTTATGGCAATGGCAAAATCCATCTCACCCCCAAGGGAGAAGTAGCCCAGGGCTCCAGCATATACCCCTCGCCTTGTCGGCTCCAACTCCTCAATTATCTGCATTGCTCTAACTTTGGGTGCTCCAGTAACTGTGCCCGCTGGAAAGGCAGCTTCAAGAGCATCATAAACATCCTTATCTTCACGAAGCTCTCCCACAACATTGCTAACAATGTGCTGCACATGAGAATACTTCTCTATTGTCATGAAGTCAGTCACTTCAACTGTTCCAAACCTGGCAACCTTGCCCACGTCATTCCTGCCAAGGTCTACAAGCATGACATGCTCAGCCCTCTCCTTCTCGTCATTGACCATCTCCCTTGCCAGAGCTTCGTCCTCAACAACATTTTTGCCTCGAGGCCTAGTCCCAGCTATAGGCCTTACAACCACTTTATTCCCTTCTGTTTTGACCAGAATCTCTGGAGAGGAGCCAATTACTTTCAGGTCTCCAGCCTCAAGGCAGTACATATAGGGTGAAGGGTTTATTTCCTTAAGAATAAGATAAAGGCTGTAGACGTCGCCATTAAAATCGCAGGAAAACCTCTGGCTGAGCACCACCTGAAAGATATCGCCTTCATAAATGTACTTCTTTGCCTTTTCCACAGCCCTGAGAAAGTCCTCTCTATTAAAATTGCTTTCAAAGCTTATCTTTGACTCTCCCCGCTTAACTTTAACCTCCTCAGAAGCCTCCACAACTTTCTCAAGAAACTCTATCTTCTCTTTCGCCCTTGAGTACTCTTCTTCAACATCCTCTCTTTCATTCAGGAAGAGATTGGAAATTAAGAGCACCTCCTCCCTGAAATGATCAAAAACTATAGCATCTTTAACCAGAAAGAAGAAAAGTTCAGGGTGCTGGAGGTCATCATAGGTTGAAGAGCCAATGTCCTCAAAGTACCTCACATAGTCATAGCTGAAAAAACCAACAAGTCCTCCAAAGAATTTTGGAAGGCCTTTCTTATCCACCCTGAAATCTATCTCCTTCTTCAAAAGGGGTAAGGGGTTACCCTTAATATCAAACTCCTCGCCATTAATCTTCATTTTTCTCTGCTTGAGAGATATAATCTTCTCAGGCGAGGCGCCAAGAAAGGAGTATCTTGCTATCTTCTCGCCAAAAACAGCAGATTCAAGCAGAAAGGAGTTTTCTGAATGTTTCCTGAGCTCTGCATAAACATCAGTTGGCTTCTTTTCCCCTACCCTGAGCACCTCAATCAGAGGCACTGCACAGGGATAGCCCAGACTCTCAGCCCTACTATAAACCTCCTCAATACTGAGCATAAACAAACCTCTCCACAGCTCTTTTCACATCTTTGTTTTTCATTATACTTGTACCTATGAGAGCAGCATCGCAGTATCTCAGAACATAATTGAGCTCCTCAGGTGTTGAGATTCCAGAGGCAGATATTTTAACCCCTTTAATAACCCTTCCAAATTCCCTGCTCCTCTCAAGATTTATCTCAAGGGTATCCTTGTCTCTGTTGTTTATCACATATAGCTTTGCCTCTGCCTCTTCTGCTTTCTCAATGTCCTCAAAGCTGTGAACCTCAACTAAAGGCTCCATACCAAAGCTTCTGCATCTCTCAATAAGACTGCCAAGCTCACTGGAGGAGAAGAAGCTGGAAATTAAAAGAAGAGAGTCTGCCCCATAATAGTAAGCCTCATCCACCTGCATCGAGTCAAAGATGAAGTCCTTTCTCAGCACTGGCACTGAGACTGCCTTTTTTACAGCCTTCAGATACTCAAGATTACCCTTAAAATACTTCTCCTCTGTGAGTACTGAAATGGCACAGGCACCACCTGCCTGCATCTCCAGAGCGAGCTTTTCAGGAGCCTCAGAGTCTCTGACTTTACCTCTTGGAGAAGAAAACTTTACCTCAGATATTACAGCCTTTCCCTCTGCCCTCTCTATTGCTTCAGCAAAGCTCAGAGGTTTCCTTTCCTTTTTAACCACTTTCTGGAAGGGCTTATATCTTGCTCTGCACTCATCAAGTATCTTATCAAACATAATATCACTGAATATTTTTGTTCATTAACGTAAGTATTTGTTCATTGTTCCCAAGTTAAAAGATTATGATAGGGATACTCCATTCAATCAGTGGAGTAGCCACATGTGTAGAGATGGATTCAGATAAAAGCACTACCCACTTCAAAAAGAGGGGCTTCCCGAGATTTACCCTTCTGAAGCTTACACCACACCCTTAAAAAGAATATACACCACCACAAGAACAAAGCTCAATAAACTTCCAGCTATTGTGTAGCGGTAAACACTGCTTATACTTGCCTTGAAGTAATCGGCAGTCACAGTGAAGCAGAGGTGCATTGGAGAGAGCTGGACGCCAAGATAGCCAGCAGAAAAAACAAGAAGTAAGTGCTCAGGTATAATCTCAGCGCCCTTTCCTATGAAGGAGATGAAGAGAGGAAGAGCTATACTGGGAGGGCCCATCTCTATTCCAACAGCAAAGCCTATAAGAAAACTAACCAGGGGAGCAACTACTATCAAGGGCAGACCTGCACTGCTCAGAAGTTTCATAACCTCTACTGCTGCACTGCTAGCTTCTATACCGTTGCGGAAGAGCATTACGGCATAAATCAAAACTGCCATCTTAGGATCCAGTGCTTTAATGGTGATTTTTTTAATGTCAGCCATAGAAGGCCTGGTGTAGGCCAAAGTTAATACCAAAACTGCAAGAATGGCAAGAGCCAGCTCAACTCCAGCAAACATGGCGAGGAGGATTATTGCTGCAATGGGCCAGGCATTTCTTGCTATGTCAGGTAGAGCATCTTTAAGTCTGCCCTCAGAATTTATATCAATATAAGAACGGGATAGTAAAATTCCCGAAAACAGAGTGGCTACAGTTAAAGGGAGATTGATTTTCACAAGCTCCAGAGTGCTTAGCTCCACCACACCAAGAGTTATAATAAAAGCTGGATAGAGAGGCCATGAGGGTATCCAGATGTGTCTGAACCAGTAGTTTGCAAAGGTGGCCCCTTCAATAGCTATCCTCATCTCCTTAACCAGCCCTGAAATCATTATTGCAGACACCAGGGCACCGCCTGGCATAGGTAAGAGGCCAATAATTAAAGGAACTGTTATAAGAGCAGATTTTCCGCCCACCTGAGAAAGAGCTTTAGTCAGACTCTCCAGCATCCCTGCATTCTCCATGGTATAGCTTAAAAATAGAACTGAAAATAGGATGAGCATCAGCTTTAATGTAGCATTGCTTATGAGGGTGGAGAAGGCAAGGGTTATAGCTTCTTCTGCAGGGAGAGTGGTAAAGGCAAGAGTAAAGGCTCCAGCTAGAACTGCAAAGCCAACGTGCTTCTTGAGCTTTATCAGCGTCAGTATAAGAGCAATTGCTCCAAAGAGAGCAAAGGAAGATTCAATGTGCATGCCATCTTTTGATTACACTAACCTCACAAAGGGAGTTGTCTTTTTCAATATGAGCGCTTGGGCAGGATTGTGTCACAGCTAAACTTAAATATTTTGTTGATGTTGAGCTTATAAAAGAAATTTAAATTGGAGGTTACACTATGGCTGGAAAAGGTGCAGAGGCTGTTAAGATTGAGGAGTATTTCATTACAGAAGAACCATATTATGAACCCATTGGCAACGAAATAGAGGTTTTTGAAGCTGCGTACAAGAACAAGCTCCCTGTGATGCTAAAAGGACCAACAGGTTGCGGAAAAACCAGATTTATGCAGTATATGGCCTGGAAACTCAAGAGACCCCTGATAACTGTTTCATGCCACGACGACCTGACTTCAAGTGACTTAGTAGGAAGGTATCTTGTTAAGGGCGGCGAAACTGTATGGGTTGACGGTCCCTTGACTAAGGCTGTAAAGGCTGGTGCAATTTGCTACCTTGACGAGATTGTTGAGGCAAGAAAGGACACCACTGTCGTGATTCATCCTCTTACTGACGATAGACGAGTTCTACCAATTGAGAAGAGGGGCGAAATTATCAAGGCTCCTGATGAATTCCTTTTAGCCATAAGCTACAACCCTGGTTACCAGAGCGTTCTCAAGGACTTAAAGCACTCCACCAGGCAGAGATTTATAAGCCTCAACTTCGACTATCCGCCCAAGGATCTTGAAAAGAGAATAGTGATGAAGGAGAGTGGGGTGGATGAAGAGACAGCTGAGGCTCTTGTTACCCTTGCTGAGAAGATAAGAAACCTCAAGGATAAGGGCCTGGATGAGGGTGCTGGTACAAGAGCTCTGATATATGCTGGCAGTCTTATTAAGAGCGGAATTCCTAAGCAGCAGGCTGCAGAAATCGCCATGGCAAACCCCATAACAGACGACAGCGACATGCTCAGAGCCATAAAAGAGCTAATCACCACAGTATTCTAAGGGTGAAAAGGTGGCAAGCTTCGAAGACGTACGCTCCAACCTCTTTAAAATCCTTGGCCAGACCTCCTTTGGAGAGGATGTACTGGAAGCAAGATTTACAGGCTTCCACTATGCAAGAGGTCTGGAGAGTATAGATGAGGCAGTTCCAGGTTTAATGGAGCTGGATAATGAGATTCTTTCAGAGATTTACAGGCAGGGAGAGAGGCTTGCCAAGAGAGACAAAGAGATGGCCTTCCACTTCTTTAAAACTGCGCCTGATGCTGTTAAAAACTTCAGCCTTGAGGATTTAAAGAAATGGGTGGACATGGGTTTAGAGCTGGCAGATAACTACGGTGTTATCCCTGCCAGAAACTTCTTCAAGGGCATAACCAGAGAGACTATAGACAAAATTCACTCCCACGGGCTTGAGTATGAAAGTGTTGCAAAGATTCTTGACACCTATGTCACAGCACTGAGCGGCGATACTTTAAAAATCCAGCCCGAGAGTATCTCCTACACTGACACAAGAAGCCTTTTCCTTCCCCATGAGATTGGCGATTTTGAAGACAATGAGCTCAACTTCAAGCTCTACAAGGTAATAGCTGCCCATAAATATGGGCAGATGCGCTACAGAAGCCTCGATCTGAGGCTCAATAGGATTAAAGACCTTGTAGAGGACCTGGAGTCAAAGTACTCAAGAGCAACAAGCTACGAAAAGGAAGGCCTGGAGAACTTTATCAGCCTATTTCCCGAGGAAAAGCTGGCCCTAGATATTTTCAGTATAATTGAAAATGCAAGAGTGGAGAGAAACCTGAGAAAGGAGTTCAAAGGGTTAGCCAGAGACCTTGACATTATTCTCAAAAAGGAGTGGGAAAGAAGAAGCAGTGTTGACAAACTGGGAGACAAAGAGGCTGTGGTTGAAGCTCTCAACCAGCTCCTGACCTTTGGAAAGACAAAAGGTGAAATAAAGGAGCACCTCAAGCCTCTTCTTGATAAAATTTACACCATTGCAAAGAAAACTCTCGAAATGGAGAAGCCCCATGTGGAGGACTCTGCAAGAGCCACTGCAGAGATTTATGAAGCCATAGAGGAGAAGCTCTTTGGAATACCCTACACAGGGCTTGAGATGCTGAAGTACAGAGGAGTAATAAAGCCAGAGCAGGTTACAAGAGCAATTAAGCAGACAAAGAAGGAGATTGCCGAGAATCTTGAGAGTCTTCTGGATGACCTCAAGTTGGAGAAGCCTCCAGACATAGACTCTGAACTTCAGCATGCCATGAATGAGGTTTTAGACCCTCTTGCTTACGGTGCCCCTCTCGACTTTCTCTTCAAAATGGGCATTGAGGTGCCCGAGGAGCTTGAAGAGGAGCTTCTCAGAGAGATTGAGAAGAAGCTGGGCGAGATGGGTGAAATCGACGCAAGTATGCTCATGAAGGTCCTCGAAAGTGCTGGCAGAAAGATCAGGGCAAACATTCAGGCAAAGGTGACAGAGTTCCAGGTTGACCTCACAGACGAGGATATTGCTGGAGCAATACTCTACGACGAATGGGACTACAAGATAGCCAGCTACAGAGCAGCCTGGTGTGCCCTCAAAGAAAAGATTATGAGTAAGGGCAGCGATAAATTTGTTGAGAAAACTATTGAAAAGCACTCCTCCCTTGTGGCTCTGATTAAAAAGCAGTTTGAGATGATGAGACCTGAGTACAGAAGGCTCTTCAGGCAGATGTATGGTGAGGATATCGACCTTGACGCCTTCATAGAAGCCTATGCAGACATGAAAGCAGGCGTTACACCAAGCGAGAAGCTCTATATGAGAATAGACAAAAAGGAGAGAGATATTGCAGTTGCCTTCCTTGTGGACTTAAGTGGCTCCACCACAGGCTGGGTTATTGAGACTGAAAAGGAAGCCCTCGTGCTCATGTGTGAAGCTCTTGAAGTTCTGGACGATAAATATGCCATCTTTGGCTTCTCTGGAAAGACCAGGAAGCAGTGCGACTTTTATATTATCAAGAAGTTTGACGAGGAGTACAACGATGAGGTAAAACAGAGAATAGCTGGAATGGATGCCTTTGACTACACCAGAATGGGACCGCCCATAAGGCATGTCACCAAGATTCTTGAGGATACGCCAGCTAAAATTAAGCTTCTCATAGTTCTCAGCGATGGTAAACCAGAAGACTTTGATGAGTACAAGGGAGACCACGGTATTGAGGATACCAAAAAGGCTCTCATGGAGGCCAAGCGCAAGCACATAAGACCCTTCTGCATAACTATTGATACTGAAGCCAGAGATTACCTCCAGAGAATGTTTGGTGATATTGGCTATATTATCCTCGACGATGTGAGCAAGCTCCCCAGGAAACTTCCTGAAATTTACAGGAAGTTAACCACCTAGGAGGTCTTGCCATGATGTCGAGAGATCTTGAAGTACTCAAGGACAAGGAGAGGGAGATAGGGAAAAATGCGCTTAAAATGAATATTACTGCCGCTCTTGCAGTCTCAGAGAGCCTCAAATCCACCCTGGGTCCCAAAGGTATGGATAAGATGCTAGTAACCAAAGATGAAACAGTAATTACTGACAGCGGAAGCACAATATTAAAACTCATGGAGCTCGTTCATCCTGCAGCCAAGATGATGGCAGAGCTTGGAAAGACACAGGGAGAGCAGTTTGGCGATGGCACAACAACAAGCGTAATAATTGCAGGGGAACTTCTTAAAAAAGCTCTTGAGCTTGTTGATGCTGGCATCCATCCAAGTGTTATTGCCTCTGGATATAAAACTGCCCTCAGCAAGTCCCTTGAGTTCCTCGATAATATAGCCATAAAGCTTGAGCAGAAGGACATTGACAAGATAGCCCTGAGTATGCTCAGGGGCAAGATTACAGAGGAAGATATTGCCCATATCTCTGGCATAGCCCATGCCGCTGTAAATCTTGTGAGGGGTGAAAAGGAGAGAATTTATATAAACTACCGCCCCGGTGGAAGCATAAAAGACAGTATTGTTTTTGATGGCGTTTATATTGACCTCGGAAAGAGAGTTCATCCTTCAATGCCAAGAAAAGTTAAAAATGCAAGAATACTACTTATAGATAGAGAATTTGACCTCATTAAACCCAAGGATACCAAACTCGAGATAAACTCAACCAAGGCTCTTAAGGAAATGATGGAATACAAGAAGAAGGTTTTAAAGACAGCAGTCGATATTATCGCAAGGTCTGGTGCAGATGTTGTGCTCTGCTCAAAGAATATAGCTGAAGAGGCTATGTTTTTCATGGCAAGGGCGGGGATTCTTGGCGTGAGAGATGTGGAGAGGGAGGTAATGAAGCATATTGCAGAAGCAACAGGTGCCAAAGTTCTTATTAATGTAAAGGAGGTCACCCCTGAAGTCCTTGGCTATGCAGGCTATATTGAAGAGAGTAAAATTGGCCTCGAGGAAATAATGTATATCAAGAAGCCCAAGTATCCCAACAGAGTAGCCTCCATACTAATTAGAGCAGGAAATGAGAATCTTGCCCTAGAGCTTGTTAGAAAGATGAAGGACCTGGTTGAGGTTCTGTGCAGAATAGCCAGTGAGAGAAAAATGCTCCCGGGCGGCGGTGCCACAGAGGTTGAGATTGCCGAAAGGCTTAAAATGTTCTCCAGAAGAGTGTCCAGTAAAGAGCAGCTTGCAATTAAAGCCTTTGCTGAGGCCCTTGAGGAAATTCCAAAAGCTTTAGCAAGGAATGCTGGAATGAACCCCATTGATATTCTGGCAAGTATCAGGCGTGGGCACTATGCAGGCTTTATCAACGTAGGTTTTAATGCTGTAACAAGGAAGGTTCAGGACAACTTTGAGCAGCAGATTTTCGACTCCTATGCGGTTAAGAGGAATGCTATAATTTCTGCCGCAGAGATCGCCATCTCAATAATAAGAATTGACGATGTTTTAATAACAAAGAATGGCAGGGTCGAAAAGAAGCCAGAGCCCAAGCCCCAGCCAGTGGTTGAGCCGCCAGTGACACCTCAGGGGAAGTTTGACCTCAGATATGCCTTTAAGGGACTGAGATGAGCTAGCATATCCTTGGAACAGGGTCAGCGAGAGGACGCTCAAGTATTCTCCTGCCACCAATCTCTGTTTTCAGTATTACTCTTCCCCTATTCTCTGCAGTAGCCTCGCCAATAATCTGAGCCTCTCTGCCCTGAGGAAGTTTTCTTATTTCTGAGAGCACCTCCTCAGCCTTCTCCTTCGACACCGCAAGAACAGCCCTTCCCTCGCAAGCTACTGTCAGAGGGTCAATGCCAAGAAGCTCAGACAGCGCCCTTACCTCCTCCCTGAGAGGTATCTTCTCTTCCTCCACAACTATACCCACACCAGACTTCTCAGCCCACTCGTTGAGAGCATTGGCCAGGCCTCCCCTCGTAGGATCCTTGGCGGCATGCACTGCACCAATCTTTAGAGCTCCTCTCAATACAGGCAGAACACTTGCCACATCAGAGGTTAGTTCAGTTGAGAAGCCTTCCCTGTAGCTGAGAAGAGCTATGCCGTGGTCGCCAACAGTGCCTGAAACAATAATCTTATCTCCTGGCTTTACCCCAGAGTCTTTCAGCAGCCTGCCCTTTGGTGCTATTCCTATGCCTGTGGAAGCAACTATAAGCTCATCCACTCTCCCCTTCTCAATAACTTTTGTGTCGCCGCACACAATAAAGGCGCCACTCTCTCTGGCTGAATCATTCATTGACTTTAAAATTTTCTTGAGCTTTTCAGCACTGAAGCCTTCCTCAATCACAAGATTGCAGCTTAGGGCAAGAGGCGTAGCACCCATAACTGCCAGGTCATTTATTGTTCCGCAGGCTGCAAGTTTGCCAATATTTCCACCTGGAAAAAATAGGGGCCTAACAGTATGACTATCACTTGTAACAACCACTTCATAGTTCTCGAGAGCTATAC
>CAZCRG010000060.1:0-10369 GCA_964501105.1 Candidatus Hydrothermarchaeota archaeon
CCCTGAGCCTGTATTCAAAAGCAACATATCCATTGAAGAGGCATTCCTCAAGAGAAGGTCTATAAGGGATTATAAAGAGGAATCTCTTTCCCTTGCTGAAGTCTCACAGCTTCTCTGGGCTGCCCAGGGGATTACAGACCCTCGAGGCTTTAGAACTGCTCCTTCTGCAGGTGCCCTTTATCCTCTGGAGATTTATTTGGTGGCAGGAAATATTTCCCAGCTTGAGCAGGGTGTTTACAGATATCTGCCCGAAGAGCACAGTCTACTAAAGGTTGGTGAAGGGGACAGGAGAGCAAAGCTAAGTAATGTTGCTCTCAGGCAGGGCAGTATTAGAAAAGCTGCCGCAGTTATAGTAATTTCTGCAGTTTATGAAAGAACTACTTCAAAATATGGGGAGAGGGGAATTAGATATGTGCACATAGAAGTTGGGCATGCTGCTCAGAATGTTTATCTTCAAGCAGTGTCGCTGAACCTTGGAACAGTGTTTGTAGGGGCCTTTGATGACAGTGAAGTAAAGAGGATTCTGAATATGAAGGAAGAAGAACATCCTTTAAGCCTGATGCCGGTGGGAAAGATATAGAGTGGGACTCTATTTCCAGGAGATACCCTCAGCACTGATGCAATCCCAAAATTTTTATTCTTATTCTTCAAAGTAATTCCATGGAAATTAAAGAGTTTCATTCTGTAGTAAGTATTGAAGAAGCAAGAGAGAAACTTTTTTCTCACTATAAGCCTGAACCTGAAGTTGAGAAGGTACCCCTTGCTGAAGCACTCTACAGAGTTGCCGCTGAGCATATAATAGCGCCAATAGATGTGCCCCCCTTTGACAGAGCCAGTATGGACGGCTATGCAGTGCTTGCCAGAGATACTTTTTATGCCGATGAGGAGAATCCTGTGGAGCTGGAGGTTAAAGGCTATATAAAAGCTGGAGATGACAGGAAATTTGAGATTTCTCAGGGAGAAGCAGTTGGAATAGCCACAGGTGCACCCATGCCCAAGGGAGCCAACGCTGTGGTTATGGTGGAGTACACCCACAGCGAGGACAGTAAGGTTAAGATTTACAAGCCTGTGGCTCCGGGGGAGAATGTTATGGCAGCTGGCAGTGATATTATGAGGGGGGAAACTGTCGTAAGGAAGGGTACTGTGCTCTCGCCAAGAGAAACGGGAGTTCTTGCAGCTCTTGGAATTAAAGAAGTAAAGGTATACAGAAAGCCAAAGGTAGCAATTCTATCAACAGGGAATGAGATAATAGCACCTGGCAAGAATCTCACCTTTGGCAAGATTTATGATGTAAACTCAAGAGCTATTGCAGACAGCGTAGTAGAAAATGGAGGAGAACCCCATTTTGAAGGTATAGTTGAAGACAATCAGGAGTTACTTCAGAAGAAGCTTTTAGAGCTCGTTTCAAGCGACTACGACATTATTGTTACCTCTGGCGGAACTTCTGCTGGGGCAGGAGATCTGAGCTACAGAGTTATTGATGAGCTTGGAGAACCCGGAATTTTGGTTCACGGAGTTGCAATTAAGCCCGGAAAACCCACTATAATAGGCGTTGCAAGAGGCAAGCCCATTTTTGGCTTACCAGGCTACCCAACTTCTGCCATGATTATTTTTGATGTTTTTGTTGCCCCACTGATTAGAGCACTTGCTGGCCTGCCTGAAAAGGAGAGAGCTTCTATAACTGCAAGAGCCTCAATGAAGATGTTCTCTGCAAAAGGGAGGTATGAGTACAAGCTGGTTAATCTTGTTAAGGCAAGTGATGGAAGCTTCTCAGCCTACCCTGTGCTCACAGGCTCTGGAGCAATAACAACTCTTGCAGAGGCTGATGGCTATATTGAGGTGCCGGAGAATGTGGAGATGCTTTCAGAGGGCGAAGAGGTAAAGGTTACACTTCTGAGTAGAGCCATAAGGCCAGCTGACCTGACAATTATTGGAAGCCACTGTATTGGAGTCGACCTGCTTTTAAATATTATCAATCGCCATACTCCAGTGCAGGCTAAAATTATCAATGTGGGAAGCTCTGGAGGTCTAAATGCTGTCAAGAGGGGAGAGAGCGACCTCTCTGGCACACACCTGATAGACGAGAAGACAGGCGAGTACAATATACCCTTCCTCAAGAGGTTAAGGATAGATGACAGGGCCTACCTTGTGAGGGGTTACGACAGGGAGCAGGGCTTTGTAGTGGCAAAGGGCAATCCCAAGGGGATTAAAGGTATTGAGGACCTTCTTAGAGAGGATATAAGTATAGTGAACAGAAATGCAGGCTCAGGTACAAGAGTACTTCTCGATCTGGAGCTTTCAAAGCTTGCAGACAGGGAAAATAAGCCTCTTAGAGAACTTGTAAAGAGAATAAAGGGCTACGAGATTGAAGCCAAGTCTCACAGTGCTGTGGCTGCTGCAGTGGCTTACGGCAGAGCAGATGTTGGTCTTGCTATAAAGACTGTGGCTGAGCAGTATGAACTTGACTTTATTCCCCTTAAAGAGGAGAAGTACGACTTCGCCATACCCAGGGAGAAGTTTGAGAAAAAGGAAGTCCAGACCTTCATAGAATTTCTGGGAAGTGAAGAGTTCAAAAATGAGCTCAAGAAAACCCCTGGTTTGAAACCAAACCCTGAAACTGGAAAGGTTATATACTCTCCAGAATAAAGTAGTATCATGTATAAGAGTATTCTCGTGGCTACTGACGGGAGCTATCACTCAAAGGCTGCTGAAGACAGGGCAATTGAGCTCTCACTGAGCTACTCTTCAAAGCTTGCTTCAGTTTTTGTGGTTGATAGCCAGAGGTTCCAGTGGGCAGAAGAGCTTATTCATGAAGTCTACAGCAAGGTTAAAAAAGAAGGGGAAGAGGTACTCAGGAGTTTCAGGGAAAAGGCAGCAAAGCAGGGCTTGGAAGTTGAGGTTATTCTGGCAGAAGGACACCCAGCCTCTGAAATTGTCAAGCTTTCTGAGAGGTACGACTTGATAGTTATGGGTTCAAGAGGCTATGGTGCTGAAGAGGTAACCCTGGGCAGTGTTGCTCAGAGGGTTGTCAGAAAGGCAAAGTGCGACGTGCTTGTGGTGAAGGGGTAAGAGATTCATTGTATTTGCAAAAACTATAAAAAATCTTTTATTAGCCTCTTATCAGTTGAATTGCCTTCTTTGGTTTTATCACTTCCATATTATAAACTTCCCTTAGCCTTTTTCCAAGTCTTAAAAGGTCAGAATCCAGAGTTACAAAATAATTAGCATTATGGAATATAGACGTAGTCAGAAGAATTGCATCCTGAGTACTGAGCTCAGGATTTAAAAATATAAGAGAAGAATACACCTCATAATAATCTGGAGCATCCGAAGGGCTTATTGTAGGTATTATCTCTATCCTGCCACCAGACATTAGAATATCAAAACCCTCCATGGTATGCTCATATATCCTCTTGGAAAGCTCTTCCCTGAAGCTCACATCCTTCGTTACCCTTTTAGACATCCACCTCGAAATTGGAATTCCTTTAACAAAAAGAATAACACTTCTTACCTCATCCCTGATACCAGAAAAAATCTCATCTGTGGAAAGCTCAGTTATATTAAAAATATACTCTCCTTCGTCTGAATTTAAAACAGTATTTACAAAATTAACAGAGGGCTCATACCTGCGCCTGTAGACATTTCCAAACTCTTCAGTAAGACTGAACTCTTCAATTAGATAGTTAATTATCTTCTCACTCATCAGCCAATGAACAATCAAATTTGTATCTATAATCCCCAACTTCATTTTCATCCTTACTTCTTCTTTTTCTTCTTGAGAGACCAGAGTCCCTTTATCTGTCCGGCCTTCCCATATTTTGTCGTTCTAACCCTCACCTCGTAGTACTTCCCTGTAACAGGATTATAGATCCTCTTCTTCCTTTCAGCCATTCAATTCACCTTAAGTATACATTGAATCCCAACACCTTAAAAAATTCCCTAACTTTACGTTATAAAATAAATGAGTGGGGACGCCGGGACTCGAACCCAGGTCAGCGGGTTTCTCTCGAAGAGAATCGTCTGGAGCCCGCCATGATAGCCGCTACACCACGTCCCCTTGGTGGGGTATAGAAGAGCTATGCCTTACCTTAATAAACATTTTTTGAATTATGACTCTGGTTAAGGCTTTAAGTTTAAATCAATGAAGTTCTACATGAAAATCTACAGAGTAGAGAAAGAAGTCCTTGTTGCAGTGTGCGATGAGAATCTCCAGGACAAAGTCTTTGAGGAGGGTGAGGTGAGGCTGGAGATAACCAGGGAATTTTATGGCAGCGAGCTTTACACAAGAGGTGAGGTGATAGTGGCTCTGAGAAGAGCAACCATCGCTAATCTCTCTGGGGAGGAGGCAGTGGCCATAGGCATGGAAGAAGGCTTAATTGATAAGGAAAATGTTCTGAAAGTCAAGGGAGTACCCCACGCCCAGTACGCAAGGATTTAATCCATGCCCTCATAGAGTTCCTCAACCTCTTTCGCCTGCTTCTCCACCTCAGCCCTGAGCCTCTCGTCCATGGCCTTCCATTCTTCAACTATCTCGGGGTCGCCCCCTGTTATTTTACCCTCAAACCTATCTATTTTCACCAGGGCAGGGACTTTTACCATCAGCCCCAGTACAACAGCCTCGCCCACATTCAGAGAGCTGAGCTGCGCTATAAGGTCGTCGCTCAGCCTCTCACTGGCCTGCTGAACATGTCTCTGGTCACTGGGTTCAACAAGGCGCATAATTATACTGTTATTGGCCTGGGAGAGAGAATTGGAATCAAGAGTTTTGGGACGCTGGCTCACAAGGCAGAGTCCAACGCCAAACTTTCTGCCCTCTCTTGCCACTCTCTCAATCCAGTACTTTGACAGAGTTGGTCTGTAGGCAGGGGCAAGAAGGTGGGCCTCCTCGAGAATGCAGAAGGCAGGTGCTATTTTTCTGCTCTTTCTCAGATAAAGAAGCTTTCTCAGCACATGGCTCACTATAACATCAGCATAGTCCTCATCAACACTTCCAAGGTCAATAACATTGGCTTTGCCAAGCTCCAGCTGACTGAGAATATCTCCAGCATAGGCATCCACCAGTCCACTGTACTTATACTCAAAATCCTCCACCTTATTTATCACGCCAACAATGGCACTCTTCTCACTCTGAGTAAACTTCTCCTCAGAGTCCTGAATCTCCTCGAGAGCTTTAATAACCTCCTTTATGAAATCTTTCCCGCCTTTGCTTATTCTCTCCATAGCCACATGGTAAGCCTTCCTCAGATACCTCTCCTGAAGATGAGCCTCCCTGCCAATATCCACAAGAATCTTAAACTCTTCAGGAGAGAGATAGACAGGATTAAGCCTCGGCTCTATTCTATTTACACCTCCACTGAACTCAGCATCAGTGTACTCAGAGTGCATATCAAAAATTAATGGCATTCCCCTGAGCTTCAGAATTCCATCAATAATAATACTGACTGTATTTGACTTTCCAGCACCAGTTATGGCAAGAATAGCAAGGTGCCTTGTTATCATTTTTGAGGCATCCACTCTAACCTCGACCTCAGGGTTTGATAGCAGGGTGCCCAGGCGAATATTCCCATGGGAAAAAATCTTCCTCAGTGTTTCAGTATCAGCCCTCTTAACTCTTGTGCCTGGAGGGGGTGGAATCTTGGGAATCTCAAGCCTCTCAATATCACCGAGAAGCTTAACCCTACCTCTTACATACTGCTCCTCCATACCCTCAAATCTTAAAATTCTCTCCACCACCTCGGGATCAATAATATCGCTGGTAATGGAGGGACTTCCCCTGACTATCCCCTCAGTCATGCCCAGAATCTTCATGCCATCATACTCAAGCACCACATACTCGCCCATGCCAGGCATTTCCTTGGAGATAAATACTGCACTATCAGGACTGCTCTCACCTATACAAACACCAATCACACTCATTTCAGAACCTCCCTGCCTGTTTTCTCCTTAATTCCAATCATAGATGCAAAGCCATCTATATCCCTGTTCCCAATAACAACCTCCCTGTGAGCCTTTCTCAACAGATAGGGATAACCGTCTATTGAAAAGTACTTCACCCTCTCCAGAATAGCCACAACATCCCTTTCCACAATCTCTCTGGGAACCTCAAAGAGAAGAACCTGCTTCCTGTCTTCAAGTCTTGCATAGAATCTGCTGAAAACCATACTCTGGAAAAAATTACTGTAAACCGGGAACTTCCTTTCAAGAGTGTTTTCATATATATTTGAGAACCCCTCCTTAGAGGATACCTCTTCAAAGCCTGCCATATAGGGAATCTCATAACCTGCCTTTGTATCTGAGGATGTCTTTGAGATGCCCACTATTTTATTCACACCCTTCTCCAGAAGAGCAGAGAGGGAGTAGAGGTATTCAAGGTACTCAAGAAAGAATATTTCTTCATTGCCCAGCTTCTCCTCTCTGGCAATCCTCTTTGAAACCACCTCTGCACTGTTGCTCCTCTCGATCTCAGGGAGATACTTCAAGACCTCTTCCCTGTCCTCTCTGCCAAGGCTGTAGAGCTCTCTTGGAGCCACCAGGGCAGCATAGAGAGAGCCGTCCAGCATTAAAAGGTCAACATTGTGGAGATGTCTGAGAGCTGTTTTAATTTCAAGTATGGTCATATAAAGACTGAGTCTTTCCTTAACATACCTGTAAGGATACAGGAAATCTATATCCACACTACCATCAACTCTGAGTTTGCCATCATAGAGAACACAGGCTGCATTTAATGCATAGAGCACAAGGCTTTTGTACTTCTTGTGATTCACACTTCCATCCTCAGCTCCTGCCCTCGATTCTTTAGCTTCAATCTCCACCTCTCTCCACTCATCCCTGAAAACACTGAAGTTAGTCTTTGATCTGAGGCTTTTCACATAATTCTGAAGCTCTTTCCTCTTTCTGGCAAAGGCTTCATAGGTGCTCTGGAGCATATCTTAAGTTAGAGCTCATAGAAATAAAAGCTTTGGGAGAGCACCGGAAAAGTTAAAGTCCAGTGCTGTGCTCTATAAAGCTCACCTCAAGCCCAAACTTCTCCCTCAGATGCTCTCCAAGAGCTTTAACCCCTAATCTCTCTGTGGCATAATGCCCTGCGAAGATAACATTCACCCCAAGCTCTTCGGCAAGAGTATAGGCAGAGTGAGAACTTTCTCCTGTTATGAGGGTGTCAAAGCCTATATCACTGGCTTCATTGAGAACCTGCCAGCCAGTGCCTGAAAGCACAGCAACCCTCTTAACCCTGTCCCCAAAGTCAAGCACTCTGCACCTTGTACCAAGCCTCTCCTCAACCCTTTCAGTAAAGCTCTTCAGAGATAGCTCTTCCTCAAGCTCACCCCAGAAGCCAAGGGGACTTCCTCTATACCTTCCAGCACCACCTCTAACCTCTATTCCCAGAGCCTTCATTATCTGAGCATTATTTCCAAGCTCTGGATGGGCATCCAGAGGGAGATGAGCCGCATAGAGAGAGATATTGCTATCAAAGAGGAGCTGGAGCCTCTCCTTCAAGTTTCCCCTTATATTTTTTATATCTCCCCAGAATAATCCATGATGCACAATAACAATATCTGAGCTGAGCCTGATTGCTTCTCTGAAAACTGCAGCACAGGCATCAACTGCAAGAGCTACTCTTTTAACTTCCTCTCTGCCTTCAAACTGCAAACCATTGGAACTGGAATCCTGAAATTCATCAATTACAAGAAGTTTATCCAGATATTGAGTGAGCTCTTTAAGTTTCATGTCTCTTTAAAAATTTTCTCAGCTAGAGTCTTCATCTCTTCACTGCTCAGCTCAGCTTTTTCGAGTTCAAATTTGACCTCGCTCTCACTGTATCTCGGAACAATGTGGAGATGAAGATGCATAACCTCCTGTCCCGCTATCCTGCCCTCGTTGATAAAATAGTTGAAGCCCTCTGGCTTGAGAACCTTCTTGAGGGCTTTAGTAACTTTGGCTGCACCCTCTGCCAACTTTGCAGCAGTGGCTGGGGTACTCTCGCTGAAGCTCTGGACATGCTCCTTGGGTATAACAAGAGTATGTCCCTTGGTTATGGGATTGATGTCAAAAAAGGCGAGAGTGCTCTCATCCTCATATACCTTATAGCTGGGAATCTCTCCTTTAGCTATCTTGCAGAAGATGCACTCCTGCATCTACATCAGCTCCTTGGCAGCCTTAAGGAGATTTGGACGCTTCATTAAAATCTTGGCAAGTTTGCCGAGTTTTTCTCCATTGGCAAAAGCTACTACATCATCACCGGTAAGCTCGCTAGCAAGGAAGTTCAAATCGCCATCGCTGAGTTGCTCTATGGCTCTTCTCAGCTTGTAAATTCTGTGGAGAATCTCTCCCCTTGCTTCTCTCCACTCTTTCTCATAGGCTGATAGCCTTGCCTCAGACACATCGCCCTTTTTAATAGCCTCTGCAGCCACTCTGCCAGCTATTTGACCTGCAAAGCTGGCCTCAAAAACACCTCCGCCGTGAATGGCATTCACCTGGTGCGCTGAATCCCCTACCAGCATTAAGCCATTTCCAACCAGCTTATCGAGAGGAGCACCTACAGGCACGCCACCAGCATTGACTTCAATTATGGCGCCCTCATTGAAGGGCTCATTCTTGGCTATCCACTCATCAAGATACTGTCTTGCAGTTTTTCCTCCAACATTTCCACCTATGCCTATTCCTACATTGGCAACCTTTTTGCCCTTTGGAAATACCCAGATATATCCTCTTGGTGCGATGTCATTTCCAAAGTAGAGGTCCAGCATATCAGGCTCTTCAAGGTCAACCACCATTTCATACTGGAAGGCAGAGTCTATATCAACAAGCTTCTGGGTTGAGTTAATTCCATACCACCTTGCTACTTTACTTTCAACACCATCAGCACCAACAACAACCTTGGCCTCAATCTCAAACTTCTCCCCCATTCTATCGACTTCAACTCCCTTAACAAAGCCACCTTCAATCTTCAGACCTGTTACCTCTGTCCTTGTATACACATCAGCTCCAGCTTTAGCTGCCTCTATGGCAAGGTACTTGTCAAACATCTTGCGCTCAATTACCCAGCCCACCTGCTGATCATATCTTGCTGTAACTTTCTTGCCGTTGGGAGCTATTACATTGGCGCCCCAGATCTCATTTATGCACCATCTTGGAGAAGGCTCAAAGCCAAGAGTTTTAACGCCGTTAACACTGAAACCCTCACCGCAGCGCTTTGGAGCTCCAATTTCCTGCCTTTTTTCAAGAAGGAGAACCTCAGCTCCAGCTTCTGCTGCAGCCTTTGCTGTGTTGCTCCCACCAGGACCTGCGCCAACTATTACAATATCATAGCTATCCTTCATTTTCATGCCTCCACTATAGCTCCAACCGGGCAGAATTTTGTGCAGGTGCCGCAGTCTGTGCACTTCTCAGCATCAACAACAACTTCTGAGCCTTTATCAAGATTCAATGCAAGGAAGGGGCATACTCCTACGCAGCCACCACAGGACATGCAGATATTATAGAGAACCTTTCTCGGCATGATACCACCTTCTTTGTGTTTACTTTGCTTCCTTATTAATATTTTTTGTGTAGAGGCAGGGAAAGGGTACAGGGCAAATTAAATCAGGTCCAGACAAAAAGCTCAATAAAACCTTCTGTAAACCTGTCTCGCCAGGAGTCTTGCAACCCTCAGTGGCTCAGGCACAGCGCCCTGAAGGGTGAATCTGTTCAGAATATGCCTTGCTTCATGTTTATTCATCCCTGCATATCTCACAAATACTCTCTTTCCAGTTGCGAGGATAATTTCTTCTCTCCTTCCCAGCCTTCTGTAAGCTTCCAGTCTTTTCTCCCCATCCTCCAGCTCTTCGAGATACTTCTCAAGGCCTGGGCTCTCCTCATAGGTAACACAGATCAGGGGAAGCTCAAGGTGATAGTAAAGCTCATCCAGGTTTATTATATTGAAAAGGCTTATAACACAGCCGTTTAGCATTACAATATTAATATCCCTTCTACCCAGGGAGTTGAAAATCTCAATTACTGCCCCAGTGGCATCAAAGCCCCTAACTGTAGTTTCCGAAAAGGCAAAGCCGTCTATAATCAAATCGCTCCTCATCACCACTCCTGCGAGGGCAGCCTTTCTACTTTTTCTCTTCACAAAACTTTCTGAGATTCCAAGGGCTCTGAGGCCTTTTTTGAAGAAATTGACAGGCATTAATATTACTTTATAAATTAAGTATATTTAATATTTTGCTAACAATAAAATTTGTATTTAAAATTCCTTTTACGCATAAATCCCTTCTTTTTTTGCCCTATTTATCAACGTGGGTGGGGAAACACCAACTATTCTGCAAGCGATCCTTTCTCCACTGCCAGTATCTCTACTCCTGCTTCGTTGTATAAAGAATATATA
>CAZCRG010000061.1:0-10359 GCA_964501105.1 Candidatus Hydrothermarchaeota archaeon
GTCTTGAGCTATACGATTTACACTTTGGCTACAGAGTTGTGGATGAAATCGCCAATTTCTTCATAGAAGCTAAAAAGAGTAAAAGAGAAGGTATTGTAAAATTCAATGGAGATGACGAAATTTTTGACCTGGCACTGCTTATGAAAGTTCTGCCGAAATTCCATGGGAACAGAAAGAAGCTCGAAGTACCTCTTCTCAAGGTGCTCTGTGTTGCAAATGGTAAAGCAGATGATTGCTACAATAAAAATGTTGAGGGACTCAGAGAAGAAGTGTTGGGAGCAAAAAGTATTGATTTACAGGATAAGGTCATTGAAGAACTTAAATACATAGATAGATACAAGTTCAGGTACACTGCCAGAAAAGCCCTTAGAATGCTCAGGCAGCTTTATGAAATGGGCTTTTCATCTTTCTCATAATAATACTTAAATAGATTGGAAGTTTATATTATAAAAGTTGCAGATACCTCCATAGAGGGGGAATAAATATGGATAAAAGTTTCAAAATTGGCAAGGACTTCAAACCATCACCACAATTCAAGAAGCGTTACTACATTTACCTGCTGCTGACAGTTATACTTATAATACTCCCCGGCTACCTCATTATTTTAATCTTTGCACCCTTTGAAATAACTTTTGTGGTTACAGCAATAATTTTAGCTATTATCCTATTTCTTGCATACTGGGTTCCAGAATACTATGATTCAATGACCTACAGGCTTAATGAGAATGAAATTGTTTGGCATAGAGGGGTGTGGTTCAAAAATACAGGTATTGTTCCCTACAGCAGGATTACCAATGTGGATATAACTCAGGGCCCAATTTCAAGGAGGCTTGGAATTGCAGACCTTAGAATTCAGACTGCTGGCTATTCAGGACAACCTCAGGCAGAAATAAGAATAGAAGGAATAGAGAATTTTGAAGAGTTGAGAGATTTAATAATGAGCTTTGTTAAAGGCAGAGCCACTGTGGCAGAAGAGACCTATGAAAAAGAGGACATTAATCTAAAAATTCTGGATGAGCTGATTAAAATTAGAAAGCTTCTGGAAGCTCAGCATTGAGTTCAGTTTTATAAGGGTTATTATCCAGAGCTGTTTAAATTTCATGTGGGGAGAGTATATAAGGAGAGGTGCATCTGTTATGTCTGGAGATGTTAGGTTATAATGTTATAACAGTGATTGATAATGTCAGTAGTATTCGAGGCAAAATTACGTAGAATTGGAAATGCGAAGGGCATTATTATCCCCAACAACATCTTGGAGAAAATTCATGCAGTAGAGGGTGATACAATACAGCTTATAATACCTATCACAAAACCAAAAAGACTTAAGGCATTAAAAGAGATTGCAGGGAGGTACAAAGATACTAAACCATTTAAAAGAGAATATGAGGACAGATACTGATGTTTCTTGATACAAATATAATTATTGAAATCCTCAGGGGAAATCAAAAAGTTGTCAGGTATGTGGAAAGAATAGCAGAAAAGGAGTTTCTGCTCTTTTCAGTGGTGCAAATTGGAGAAATCGCAGACTGGTGCCACTTAAATAACTTAGATCCTTTTAAAGTGCTCGAAGAAGTGAAGAATATAGCTACACCTGTGGAGATTAATGAAAGTATATGTCTTGAAGGTTCAAATATAAAAAAAGACCAGAGAAAACGAGGGAAGAGAAAGTTCAGTCTTATGGATGGTATTATTGCTGCTTCTGCAATTATTCTTGAACAGAAACTTATCACATTGGATAAAAACTTTGAAGGTATAGAAAATGTTATTCTCCTCTAAGTTCTATCTGATGTATACCTGAGGTGTTACAGTCATGGCGATTAAGCAGGTTATTGTTGTAAGGAAGGACCTGAAGATGGGAAAGGGTAAAACCTGTGCCCAGGTGGCTCACGCCAGCCTGGCAGCTGCAGAAATTGCTATGGAGAGCTATAGAGAGTACTACCTGGAGTGGAAGCAGACAGGAGAGAAAAAGGTTGTGCTTGCGGGAGAGAGTCAGGAGCATCTTGGCAGACTCTTTGAAGAGACAAAAAAGCTCAATCTCCCCTGCTACCTAGTTAGAGATGCTGGCTTAACTCAGCTCCCACCTGGTACTACCACTGCCTTAGCCATAGGCCCTGCCCCTGAGGAGAAGGTTGATAAGATAACCTCTGAGCTCAAGCTTCTTTAGTGTTTTTGGAAAAGGATAAGAATTATCTGCAAGTGAAATCGCGGGTTTTATATAGTAATAGTTTTATAATTTTAATTGGGGATTTTCTTGACTGATGTCGGAGATATTTTTATTAGGGAAGTTGGAGAGGTTGATAAAGAGGCGGACCTTCAGGAAATATTAGAAGTTTTGGGCAAATCCAAGGAAAGTGTTGTTTTTGTTGTGGACAATGGAAAAAAGATAGGATATATAACTCCTCGCTCTCTTCTAATATATGTCACCAACTCCATGTATTCTATGGAGCGGGCTACAGGCGCAATGGGTATGAAAATCCCCTATTTCGGGGATTCTGCCAAGTACATAATGGAGACCTTGGTCACAATAACTCTGAATTCATCTCTGGACGATGCCCTGCTGAAAATGGTAACCCATAGAAGAACTGTGCTCCCTGTTAGCGATGAAGAGGGGGAAATAAAAGGAATTGTGCACCTTGAGGATATATTAAGGGCAAGGGTGAGTAAATAATGGAGCTGCCTTTAGTAGAGTTATTTCTTTTACTTTCTTTGGCAAAATTGGGCGGGGAGGCTGCCGAGAGGGTTGGTCAGCCAAGCCTTTTAGGAGAGCTCCTGATAGGAATGGTATTTGTTCCAGTTTTTGGGCTCTTTATAGAACCAGACTTTTCCAGTGTAGAGTTTATTTCCAGTCTTGGTATTTTACTACTTCTTTTTATGGCAGGCCTTCACATCGATTTCAACCGGTTGAAAGATGTTGGAAAGTCTGCCTTTTCAGCTGCCTTCCTGGGTTTTGTAATCCCCTTTGGTCTGGGAATATTACTGGCAGATTATTATAGTATGGGACTTTTGGAGGCCCTCTTCCTTGCCACTGGTTTAAGTATTACTGCCATACCTGTAAGTGTAAAAATCCTTATGGACTTTGGTGTTATGGAAAGCAGGGTGGCCCTTACTATTGTAGGCGCCGGTGTAATTGACGATATCCTGGCTGTTATTGTGATAGGAGCTATATCCAGCTTGGCTATTTCGGGTGAGGTAAGTTATTTATTTATTTTCTATCTTTTCTTAAAAATTGTAGTATTTTTAATTTTGAGCTTTACCCTTGGATTTATTATAATAGAGAAAATTGTGCCTTATGTCTTCTCCATGAGGACTGGTGGAGCGATTGTAAGCTTTGGTCTGGCTGTTGCTCTGGGTATGGCCTATCTTGCCGAGGCCCTGGGGCTGCACGGGGTTATAGGAGCCTTTGTGGCGGGGTTGGTGCTGGGAAACAATAAGGAATACAAAGATCCTGTTATTTTGGATAGATTTGAGTCTTATATCCTAGGACTTTTTGCGCCTATCTTTTTTGCCTGGGTGGGAATTTCTTTTTATTTTTCTCTGGGCGCTACAGACCTCCAGCTGGCTTTTATAGTTGTGCTGGTGTCTTTAGTGGGGAAATTCCTGGGTGGAGGTATAGGGGCCAAGATGGGGGGACTGGATATCTTGGAGTCAATTTCTGTGGGTGTAGGTATGAATGCTAGGGGGGCCATAGAGCTTATTGTGGTCAGTATTGGTGTCTCTTTGCATGCAATTGGACCGGCTGTAATCAATTCTCTGGTTATAATGGCACTGATAACAACCCTGATAACTCCTGTTGTCCTCAAGAAGGTTCTGCTATACAGAGGATATCTGCATAGTAAATACAAAGGGGCAGCTGAGTAGAGGCCTGAAGCCTTCTTCTGCTGTACTCAATAGCCTCCTCCGGTACCACCAGCTAACACCAATTACAGAGGTTAATCAAAATTGTTATCTTTGCAATCTGGAGATTTGCTTTATCTCACATCCGAGGTAATGTCATGAGGGAAGCTGAAGAGATTGAAAAGGAGAGCTTCAGAATTATTGAAGAAAGGCTTAAGGATATCCCCTACCCTGAGAGGGAGGTTGTGAAGCGAGTTGTTCATGCCACAGCCGACTATATTTTTTCCGACCTTCTTGTCTTCCATGAGGATGCAGTAAAAGAGGCTTTAAAGCTGATAAGAAGGGGAGTTAAGGTTATTACAGATGTGAATATGGTTAAAGCCGGCATAAGAAGCTCGCCCTTTATTGAGTCTGTGGACTGCTATATTAACAGCCATGAGGTTATAGAATACGCCAGAAAAAATGGGATCACAAGAGCCAGAGCAGCCTTCAGGAGTAAGGCGGAGGAATTAAAAGGAAGTTTTGTGGTTATAGGCAATTCTCCCACTGCTCTCTTTGAGCTCTGCAGCCTTATAGACAGAGGAGTTAAGCCAGGGTTTGTTGTGGCTGCTCCAGTGGGATTTGTGGGAGCTGCTGAGTCGAAGGAGGAGATTTTAAAGAGAAATATTCCTGCTGTTGGTGTTAGGGGAAGCAGGGGTGGAAGTTCTGTTGCAGTGGCTATAACCAATGCTTTACTGATTCTGGCTGAGAAGGAAAAATAAAATTAGAGATGGTCAAGCCATTCAGAAAACTCTTCCACCTTACCCTTTATTATATCAAAGAACATATTCTGAATTTCTCTTGTAATTTTCCCGGGCTTTCCTATCTCATAGCCGTCTATTTCTCTAATGGGGGTAATCTCTGCTGCAGTGCCTGTGTAGAAGGCCTCATCAGCTAGGTATAGAGAGGCTCTTGTAATGTCCTGCTCCACTACCTCGTAGCCCAGATGTTGAGCAATCTGTATAACTGAGTCTCTTGTTATTCCTCTTAAAATGCTGGCATGCTCCGGGGGCGTGAAGAGCACCCCATTCTTAACAATAAAGAGATTCTCACCTGGACCCTCGCTCACAAAGCCTCTGGAATCGAGAAGAAGGGCCTCATCATAGCCTGCCTTCATACTCTCAACTTTGGCTAAAATTGAATTTATGTACTGCCCTGTTGCCTTTGCTATTGGCGGGAGAATATTTGGGGAAATCCTCTGAAAGCTTGATGTTTTAACCCTGATGCCATTCTTCAGGCCTTCCTCTCCTAAGTAGGCGCCCCAGGGCCACACAGCTATTGAAACCTCCACGGGAGCATTCAGGGGATTTAAACCCATCTCTCCATAGCCTCTAAAGACTATGGGTCTTATATAGCATTCATTTAGATCATTGGCTTTAATTGTGTCCTTAACAGCCTGAATGAGTTCATCCACAGAGAAGGGAATATCCATGAAGTAGAGCTTGGCGGAATCAAAAAGCCTCTGGATGTGCTCCTTGAGCCTGAAGACAGCAGGTCCTTGCTCTGTATTATAGCACCTTATTCCCTCGAATACTCCACTGCCATAGTGCAGGGCATGCGTAAGTACATGAATCTTAGCATCTTCCCAATCTACCAGAGAGCCGTTCATCCATATTTTTTTAACAGCCTGAAGGGGCATGGTAAACACCAGAGAATAATAGTAAAAGCTGGTATATATCTTTTTTGTGGTTATGGGGACTTCCAACCTTGCCATCGTTGGCGAGAGGTATTCTTATAATGGAAATAAGTTTTGAAAACTGCGACGGATGCAATGCATGCTTCTATGCCTGCCCCAGGGGCTGCATTAAGGTCAGAGATAATAAACCTGAGATTGATTACTCTCGCTGTATTTACTGCTACCAGTGTGTTGAGGTCTGTAACGACAGGCATAAAAGTGGCTATGATAGAATTCTTCCCTATCTCCCTGCTTTTGACTGCGAAGCCTGCGGTTATGAAGACTGCGAGAGCTTTAGTGAAACTGTTGAAAAAGAGGAAGACCTTGAAAGATGCCCCCATTTAAGCTCTGAGCTGAAGCATGCTCTAAAGCTGGTCATATCCCCTGAGAAGTACCTCAGCCCTTACCCGATATCAGAGCAGATAACTTCAACAAAAGCAGGGATCTTCGAAGTAGGTGAGGTTTCAGGTAGCTCCCTTATCTTGGCAACCTCTGATTACCTGTACACTGTTACAAGGATAACAGAAGCCCTGAGCTTCTGCAGCCTAAGTGCTTATGTTGCCGTGGTGCCCTCTCAGGGCTACTGTATGCGCCTTGCTTCAACTTTGAAAACTTTTAATGTTGGAGAGCTGAACAGTATGCTGGAGGAGAGTAAGCTGAAGCATAAAACTGTTGTACTTCCGAAGCAGGCAAGAAATCTTGATTTAACTCCACTAAAGAGAAGAGTTATCTTTGGTCCTGCAACTATAGAGGAGCTCCCAGCCTATTTAATTATAAACAGGAGAATGCTGGAGATTTAGATATCCAGCACCCTTACTTCCTTTGCATGCCTCTTAATGAACTCTCTTCTGGGCTCTACTTCACCGCCCATTAGTATTGAAAAGATCTTATCCGCTTCTATGGCATCTTCAAGGGTTACCTTCAGAAGAGTCCTTGTTTCAGGATTCATTGTAGTCTCCCAGAGTTGATTGGGATTCATTTCTCCAAGACCCTTGTACCTCTGAATTGTTACTCCGTCTCTTCCCATTTTATTAAGAGTTCTCTCCAGCTCATCATCAGAGTAAATATAAACTTCCTTCTTACCCTTCTTCACCCTGTACAGAGGCGGCTGGGCTATGTAGATGTAACCAGCCTCTATCAGGGGCTGCATATAGCGGTAGAAGAAGGTTAAGAGTAGGGTTCTTATATGGGCACCATCAACATCGGCATCTGTCATAATTATAATTTTGTGGTATCTTGCCTTCTCAACCTGGAAGTCGTCGCCTATACCAGCGCCTATGGCTGTTATTATTGTTCTTATTTCTTCATTCTTCAGCATCTTATCCAGGCGGGCCTTCTCAACATTGAGAATCTTTCCCCTCAGTGGCAGTATAGCCTGGAAACGCCTGTCTCTGCCCTGCTTTGCACTTCCTCCTGCGCTGTCACCTTCTACTATATAAAGTTCACTTTTTGAAGGGTCTCTTTCCTGGCAGTCAGCCAGCTTTCCTGGCAGGGATGCACCATCGAGAGCACTCTTTCTTCTTGCCAGTTCTCTCGCCTTTCTTGCTGCTTCTCTTGCCCTTGCAGCCTCTGTAGCCCTGGAAATTATTTTTCTTGCCGTACTGGGATGCTCCTCAAAATACCTGCTGAGTCCCTCATTGAGAACACTCTCAACTATTCCCTTAATCTCAGTATTGCCTAGCTTTGTCTTTGTCTGTCCTTCAAACTGTGGCTCTGGAAGCTTCACACTTATAACTGCAGTCAGCCCCTCTCTTACATCTTCGCCGCTCAGGCTTATGCCCTTGAGCAGGTTGTTCTTCCTTCCATACTCATTTATACTTCTTGTAAGAGCTGCCCTGAAACCACTGAGATGTGTTCCTCCCTCAGTGGTATGTATATTATTTGCAAAGGCAAATACATGCTCAGAATAGCTATCAGTGTACTGGAGGGCAATTTCTATAAAGACTCCATCTTTCTCTTTTTCGATATAGATAACGCTATGGAGTGGTTTCTTCTCAGAGTTAAGCCATTTAACAAAGGAAACAACGCCTCCAGAGTACTTGAACTTGAGCTCCTCACCTGTACGCTCATCTTTGAGGATTATCTGGAGCCCCTTATTGAGAAAGGCTAATTCTCTTAGCCTTGCTGCCAGGGTGTCAAAGTTAAAATCTGTTGTGGTGAAGATGAGAGGGTCTGGCTTAAATCTGATAAAAGTACCTCTCTTCTTGGTCTTTCCCTTTACCTGAAGTTCTGTCTTTGTTTTGCCCCTTTCAAATCTCATGTAGTGAATCTTTCCATCTCTATAAACTTCAACCTCAAGCCACTCAGAGAGAGCATTGACAACACTCACACCCACGCCGTGAAGGCCGCCTGAGATGGTGTAAGCTTTCTTTGAGAATTTTCCACCAGCGTGAAGCACAGTTAAAGCTATTTCTACTCCAGGCTTCTTATGAACAGGATGAATATCAGTTGGTATACCTCTACCATTATCCAGAATACTAATGCTGCCATCACTGTGAAGAGTTACCTCAATTTTATCGCAATAACCAGCTATGGCTTCATCTATGCTGTTGTCCACGACTTCATAAACCAGGTGATGAAGGCCTCTTGGCCCAGTAGAACCTATATACATTCCAGGCCTTCTTCTCACAGCTTCAAGACCTTCAAGGACTTCTATATCTGTTGCCCTGTATTCCTCTACCATACCCTAACCTCACATGAAATTCAAACTCTAAGTTAATAAATCTTTTCAAGACCAAAAGCAGTTTCTCCCTGCTATATAAAGAGGAAAGGTTAACTATAAAAATTTTTAGCATAATCTCAAAATATGTTACCAGTTAAAAAGGCGAGTAGTCCAAAAAGCATCCCTATTTTTATTCTCTTCTGAATTTTTGATGCAAGAGTTTCTTTGAACTTAAGAAGTTCAAAAATTGCTGAAAGGAAAATCAGGTCTGTTATAACCACAGCAGGGATATAGTAAATGCCAAGAAGCTTAGTGGTGTAGGGGATGGGGCTTATAGCAAGGGCTGAGATTAAAAAAAGAGCGGCAAGTAGAGAAGAGCGCCTGACCCCAATTCTCGAGGGTAGAGTTTTTGCAAAGCTTGAATCTCCTTTGAGGTCTTCAATATCCTTGACAATCTCCCTGCTGGTATTTGCCAGACCTGCCAGGGCTGCCAGGAGCAGAGTTGACTCTGGTTTACCTGATACGATTCCACCGTATAGGAAGGGAGAGGCTACCAGGTAGCTCACCACCACATTTTTTAAAAGCCCGCCTCTCTTCTTTATCTTCCAGGCATAGAGATAGAGCATGATAGAGTTAAAGACTGCCAGAGCAAGGGCTGCTTTTCCCAGAGCAACTGCCAGGAAGTTGCCAGAAGTTAACAGTAAAATAGCATAAAAGTGGGCGCTTCTGAGGCTTATCCTGCCACTTGGTAATGGGCGTGAAGGTCTATTTATTCTGTCAATCTCGTAGTCAAAGTAATCATTTATGACATTCCCGAAGCCGCATATAATATAGGCTACAAGGGCGGCGAGAAGTATTCTATAAAAACCCAGGGTTACACCTGAAATCTGTATTCCAACGCCTACAGCAAAGGCTGCCATTATGCAGTTGGCAGGTCTCAGAATCTCAAGGTAAGCCTTCATCTTTTCAACTTTTACCCATGTTAATAAAAATTTATGCCTTAGACAGCCCCGTAGTGTAGTGGTCAATCATGCGGGACTCTGGATCCTGCGACGGCGGTTCGAATCCGCCCGGGGCTATACATTTTTACATCCCTTCCTCTCCGCTTTCTATTCTCTTCTTGAGCAGGTGAAGAATTCTATACCTTTCATCTCTCCTGAGGATGAAGATTTCTGTGCCTTTTACCTCATCAATAAGCTCATGCCTAAGGTTGAGCTTGAAAGTGGCTATAACAGACTTCTGTGAGGAGAAGGCTTTTCTCACCACCTCAATAAACTTTTTGCTGTAAAGCTCCATGGGTGCAATTTCGTCTATAATTATTACTTCCTTCTCCTTGAGAGCTCTTTCTACTGCTTTAACTCCCACCCTCTCAAGAGTGTCTATATCAACACAGTATCGCCCCACTCTGTAGGGACTTTTAAAGTCAACATGTGCCAGGGTAGCCTTCTCGCCTGTTGCTATATCTACAACTGTGAAACCTTTTCTAACCCCCTGCTCTCTTATCTCCTCTGTCAGCATTCCTCCAGCTCTCTCGCCCAGACCTTCTGAAATTTTCTTAAGAAGAGTGGTCTTTCCAGACCCAGGTGCACCAGTAATCAGGAATTTCATTAACAGTAATTTATAGTAATTATATAAAAACGTCTACCTCTGGAAAAATACTTAGCATGGTGTACTTGTACGACATGTAGATCCGCCAGAAATTAGTTAGTTGGAGAGCATGGTTTCTGATATAATCATAAAAGTTAATGAAATTAAATAATTACCTAATTATATTTCCAACACCTCTGCTATGAGATCGCTTAAATTTTCAATATTGTTTAAATCTCTCACTTTATCCTCAAAGAGGACCACATTTACATCTGACAAATGTTCTATACCTATGTTGTTTAATACATCATCAGGATTTATATCAACAACTATTAGTTTCTTATTTCTTAAAACACTTCTTAAACTTTTTGTTATATGTGGGTCATTCCTAAGAGATTGCCCCCATATTATAATTCTCTCAGAATTCTGCAAAAATTCCTCAAAATCATTGTAATATCGCTCAAGTATATCAAATTGTTTTATTAACTTTTCCTTAATACTTGGAGCGTTGTACACTATCACTGGAGTGTAATTGTATGGGTTAGTGTTATCTATAATAGGT
>CAZCRG010000062.1:0-10069 GCA_964501105.1 Candidatus Hydrothermarchaeota archaeon
CTGCCTATAGGGCTTCCTCTCTTAACCCGGTAGAAGCTCTGAGGCATATTTAATTTTCAAAAATTGAAAAATTGGTTAAAGTCTCCTGTGACAAAAACAGGCAGAGGTGATAATATTTGGGCATTAGTGATAATGACAGTTACGATCTGCTGAAGTTTATTGTAATTTCCAGTAAAAGAAGAAACATTCTTGTACTTCTGGAAGAGGGTCCAAAAACTCTTCAGGAAATTAAAAAATTTCTGAAAGCGGACTCTCCTGCTGTTATCCCCTATCTTAGACAACTGGAAAAAAATAAATTAATATTCAGGTCCAATGGTGAATATTCTCTTACTGATATTGGTTCTATTATTGCAAAACAAATTAAAGGTATAGATGGGTCGCTAAAGGTATTTAAAAGGAATATGGATTTCTGGATTGACCATGACCTGTCAGGAATTCCGGATGAGCTTATAACTACAATTTACGAAATTGGGGATTATGAGATTGTATCTAGCACTCCTGTTGATATTCTCAAACCACATAGGGAATTCATTAATCTGCTTTTGAATTCCAGGTGGATTAAGGGTGTCTGTCCCATCTACTTTTCTGATTATCCCGGAACTATTCTTGAACTGCTTAAAAAAGGAGCGGAAATATCTTTGATCATAACAGATGATGTCTTTACCAAAATCCTGGAAAATAACAGCGGTGAGCTTGCTGAAGCTAAAAAATTTCCAAATTATAATTTAAAGATTTGCAACAATAAAATAAGAATAGCCTTTGCAGTAACAGATAATTTTTTGTCCCTGGGTATGTTTTTAAAGAATGGTGCTTATGACTTTCATAGCAATATTATAAGCCATGACAGAAGTGCTATAACATTTGGAGAAAGGCTTTTTGATTATTTTCAAAAGTATATTACAGAATAGAAGGGAGGTAAGCCCCTCTTCTCAGTCCCTTATACCTTCTTTTGTTACTGTGAATATTGCTTCTCCTTCAGGCAGATTTGGTGAGTCTATCAATCTGGCTATTCTCTTTCCACCCTTGGACTTTCTTAGATACACCCTGAAGGTGGAGCAGTGGCCAACTATATGTCCGCCTATTGGTGCAGTGGGGTCTCCAAAGAAGAAATCTGGCCTCGACATCACCTGATTTGTAACAATTATGGCAAGGTTGTGGATGTCGCTTATTCTCTGAAGGGTGTGCATATGTCTGTTGAGCTTCTGCTGCCTGTCGCTCAGCATACCTCTTCCCGAGTAGTCGCTTCTGAAGTGGGAGGTTAGAGAGTCTACCACAATTAAACCCACATTCTTCTCCTTTATTATCTCCTCGGCCTTCTCAGCCAGCAGCATCTGGTGGTCGCTGTTGTAGGCCCTGGCCACAACTATATTCTCCAGAACTTTTTCTGGCTCTAAGCCAATGCCCTCAGCCATCTGGATAATCCTCTCTGGCCTGAAGGTGTTCTCAGTGTCAAGATAAAAGACAGTTTTTCCAAGTCCGCCCTGGTCCTCTGGTAGCTGAACATTAACAGCAAGCTGGTGGCATATCTGGGTTTTCCCGCATCCAAATTCGCCAAAGACTTCAGTTATAGCCTGGGTTTCAATTCCTCCTCCCAGGAGTTCATCCAGGGCTTTGCTGCCAGTGGTGATCTTCTGAAGAGCCTTTCTTTTCTCCAGAACCTCCAGTCCTGTCATAAAGCCCATCTGGAGGGAGTCTCTTGCAGCATTTATAATTTTGAGAGCAGAGCTTTCTCCTATGCCAGTGGCTTCTTTAATTTCTGCAGGACTTGCTATGGCAATGGACTCTATACTCTTATATCCAGCTTCTCTGAGCTTTTCGGCTGTTACCTCGCCAACGCCGGGTAAGTCTTCAAGCTCCATAATTCTCACCTTTTTCTATTAATTTTTTGGCTTCCTCCAGGAGTGCTCTGGCTTCTTCTTTTGGGTCAGGGTTCAGGTTTAGGTCTCTGACTACAAGTTCAAGTTTTCCTGTGAAGTCACTTCTTTTCACTCTTGCAGTGACGACCACCTCTCTCGCCAGCAACTCCTTTCTTCTCTCCTCGAGCCTATCCTGATATTCTCCTTCCACTATGAGCTGGAGGGGCATATTTAGAAAAGCTTCTGCCAGAGCATCATAGAAGGCAGCTCTCATATTTGCAGTGCCGTCGTCAATCACAGCATTTATCACGACGCCCTTGCCACCTTCTTTCTCAAAAATCCTGGGCTCTTCGGATATGTCAACTATGGCACCTCTCACTTCTATTATCTCTCCCTCTTCAGCCTCTTTCAGAGGCTTTCTCTCAGCAGCTCTCTGGAGACTCTCGAGGGCGTTGTCAAGAGTAATGCCTGCCGGATTAATCTTTATACTGCTGTATCTACCTATGTTCACATCAGGCATTTCATTTCTAACTTTGACGTAACCTCTTGTAACTTCGAGAATATCTCCTTCTTTAATCCTATCCACCATTCCTGTGTTCTCGTCCCAGAGAGTCAGCCTTGCTATTCCAGTTTCATCGCTCACAAGCAGATTTACAACTCTTCCAATGCTCCCATCGCTTCTCTCAAACTCCCTGGGTTCATAAATTCTGAGCACCTTGCAGATTAAATCAACACTTTGCATCCCATGCTCCAGCTGGGATATCTTCATTCTTCTGTTCTCTATATCTGGAAAGTCCTCTGCCTCTATGCCTTTGGGGTTTATTATCACTCTTGTTCTCATTCCTATGTGAAGCTCAGGCTCGCCGTTGAGGTTCTCCCTGGAGTAGGCACCCTTGAGTTTTAGAATATCTCCCTCCTTAAGCTCTTCAAGCTTCTGGACATCGCCGTCCCAGAAAACCACCCTGATTTTGCCTGTATCATCTCCAATAGTTACACTTCCCACTTTACCCGGGCTGCCGTCTTTCTTTTTGAATTCTCTGGGAGGAAAAATCTGCATTACCTTTCCCACTACATCAACATTCTTCATTCCTGAAAAAATACTCTCAATTTTAAGATTGCTCTGTGCAGCTGGAGCTGCAGAGGGCAGAGTAATACCCAGCTCTTTAGCTACGAGGTGAGCAGCACCAATTTTTCCTATGAGACCTCCAAGCTCCTCTATCTTTGCATTCATTTTTTCCTCTATTTCTTCTTCGCTTACACCACTCTCCTCCTGGATAATTTTTATTAATTCCTTTATATCAACTTCAGTCAACTTTACACCTCCCTTTTATATACAGCATACTGCTTTAAAAAGCTTAACAGAGCACCGGAAAAGTGAAGAAAAAGTTTTATTAACCGACTGTGCAGAGATTATTACTATGAACCTGAAGGTTTTTCTTCTTCAGCTGGTTGTAGCATATATTATGGTTATGGCAATCCTTCTTGTGCTTATAAAGCTTGGAGTGTGGCAGCCTCTGAATATCTTTCTAAAGGGTCTTGTGATTACAGTGCCCATGGTCCTAATAATGCCCAAAATAAGCCAGTGGGCTATAAAGAAGTTTTCTTAAGTTATCCCTTTTTAAGAATTGGATGCTTGTTGATGATTTTGATTACTTCCTGCCAGAGGAGCTGATTGCCCAGAAGCCTCTGGAGGAGAGGGATGCCTCTAGGCTCATGGTGCTAAAAGACAGTGAAATTATACATCGGCGCTTCAGAGAGATTGTAAATTATCTTGAAAAGGGCGATGTGCTTGTTGTGAATAACTCCAGAGTTATTCCTGCAAGGCTGAGAGGGAGAAAGAGCACTGGAGGCAAGGTTGAGGCTCTTCTAATCAGAGAAGTTGCAGGTGGTTGGGAGTGCCTCTTGAGGGGAAGAGTTAAGAAGGGTACTGAGATTGTTTTTGGCGGTAATCTTAAGGCTGAGGTTTTGGAAAGGCAGGGCGAGAGGGCAGTTTTGAGCTTCAATGCCAATGGCAGCCTGAGAGAGATTATTGAGAAGATAGGCGAGGTGCCAACGCCGCCATATATAAAAGCTAAGCTTGAAGATAAGGAGAGGTACCAGACAGTTTATGCTAAATATGAGGGCAGCATTGCAGCACCCACTGCAGGCTTTCATTTTTCTGAGGAGCTTTTAAAGGCTTTAAGAGATAAAGGAGTTGAGATAGCAGAGGTTACTCTGCACGTGGGTCTTGGAACTTTTATGCCTGTGAAGGTCAGGAGAGTTGAGGAGCACAGGATGCACGAGGAATTCTTCACCATTGAAGCCAGGGAGGCTGAGAAAATAAATCTCGCTCTGGAAGAGGGGAGAGGTGTAGTTGCAGTTGGCACTACCTCCATGAGGGCTCTTGAAAGTGCAGCCAGAGAAGGAAGAGTAGTTCCAGGGAGTTCCCATACAGACCTTTTTATTTATCCCGGCTATAAGTTCAGGCTAAATTACAAGGGTATGATTACCAACTTCCACCTTCCCAAATCGACTCTACTTATGCTGGTGTGCGCCTTCGCAGGAAAGGAGAGAATTTTCAGAGCCTATGAGGAGGCCATAAAGCAGAGATACCGCTTTTACAGCTTTGGCGATGCTATGCTACTGCTGAGGTAGAGCTATGTTTGAGATTGAGGCAAAGGACAGAAAAACAGAGGCAAGAGCTGGAGTTCTTCACACAGGGAGCTATAGTGTTAAAACCCCTGCCTTTATGCCTGTGGCAACAAAGGGCAGTGTAAAAACTGTTTCCAGTGAGGAGCTTGTAGATGTAGGTGTTGAAGCTCTAATCTCCAATGCTCTTCTTCTCTACCTCAAGCCAGGGGTGGAGATTATCTCTGAAGCGGGAGGACTTCATAAATTTATGGGCTGGAAGAGAGCTATATTTACTGACAATGGCGGCTTCCAGGCTATTAGAGATGAATTCTCACCAGTATTTTCTAAGAAGGGCATAACCTTTTCCTCGCCTTTTGACAGTTCAAGGCACCTTATAACCCCTGAGAAAATAATAGAAATTCAGGAAGCTCTTGGAAGTGATGTTGCTCTGGCTCTCGATGACTGTCCAAGCTATGGCACTGGCTATGAGAGAGCAGAAGAGAGTGTTATTAGAACAACTGCATGGGCAAAGAGAAGCCTGGAGGTCAAGAGCGGAGAGGGACAGCTTCTCTTCGCCATAGCCCAGGGTGGAGTTTTTCCAGAGCTTAGAGTGAGGAGTGCAAGAGAACTGGCTGAGCTTGATTTTGATGGCTACGCCATAGGAGGTCTGAGTATAGGGGAGCCCAAAGAAGTTATGAGGGAGATGATTGAGGTTAGTGTTAAAGCTCTGCCGGAGGAGAAGCCCAGATACCTTATGGGCCTCGGTTCCCCTCTTGAGGTGCTGGATGCCATAGCTATGGGCGTTGACATCTTCGACTCAGCCTTTCCAACGAGAAATGCAAGGCACAATGCAGTTTACACCAGAAGGGGCAAATACAATATAGCCAAGGCAAAGAACCTTAAGCTCTTTGAGCCCCTTGAGGAAGGCTGCCAGTGCTATGCCTGTAGACACTACTCAAGAGCTTATATAAGTCACCTGATGAGAGTCTATGAAACTCTTGGTATGCGTCTGGTGACTCTTCACAACCTTTATTTCCTGGAAAATCTTATTAAGGATGCGAGGGAAGCTATAATTGCGGGTGAATTTGATGAATTCATGGAGGAGTTTAAGAAATCTTTCACCGGGGGCAATCTTTAAAATTTTCATTGCATTTTCAATTCTTGCTTTAATACTTGCTGCATCCGCTCCACCTGAAGACTTTCTGGGTCACAGGTATAAGCTTCTCTATATTCATTTACCTCTCCTCTTCATTTCCATAACCTCCTTCTATCTCGCTTCGGCTCTTGCAGTACTGAGAGTCTTCGGAAGAGAAAAAGGAGATATTAAAGTACTCCTCATCTCAGGTCTAATATTTGCAGTTCTAAACCTTGCTGTAGTTTATATATTTGAGCTTCTCACCTGGGGTGCTTTCATAGCCTCTGAGCCCAGATTCTACTTTATGAGTTTTGTGTACCTCTCAGCCCTTGTTCTCCTTGCCCTTGAGTATATTGGCGAGGAGAAGCTATCTGCTCTTTTTTCGCTCATTGCAGTGGGCACCTCCCTTTACCTTTATATAATGGTGAAAACCTCTGAGAGCTTCCAGCTCCATCCTTTGAGATTTGTGGATATGCCGCCAGAGATGCTCCTCCCTTTAATCTTCTCATTCCTTGCATCTCTTCCAGCTTTTCTACTGGTTTTAATTAAAGTAAGTAAAAGATTTAATGGATGAAGGGAAAGTATCTATATGCTTTCCCCTGAGCTCTATAAGACAATCTTTGACAATGCCAATGATTTAATCATAATACTTGACACCAAAGGAAAAATAGTAGATATAAACAATTCTGCTGTGAAGATTTTTGGAATTCCAAAAGAAGAGCTGGTGGGGAAGAAGGTTTTTGAGTTTGTTGATAGTTCACAGTGGAAGGTTTTAAAAGAGAGGGCAGATCTCATCTTTAAAAATAAAAAGCTTATTGAAAATTCTGAAATCTACAGGGCGAATTTTAATGGAAGGGAATACTATCTGGAGGCAAGAGGCGGACCGATTATTCAAGATGGAAAGGTCACAGGTATAATTTCAATTTTGAGGGATGTAACAGAGAGGATTAGAAATGAGCAGGAGCTCGAGAGGATTAAGGAGGAGCTTGAGAATCTCTTCAACAATGCACCCTATGGAATAGCCTACTTTGATAAGAATTTGAGAATAATAAGGTTGAATGCCACTGCAGAGAAGATTGTGGGTTATTCCACTGGGGAGATCAAAGGAAAGTTCTGCTACGATGTTGTGGGGCAATATAAGGACTCAAAAGAGAAAAAGGGAAGAGAAAGAATATGCGACTGGTGCACTGCAGTTGATGCTCTCGAGCTTGGCAAACCCATTGCTATGGAGAGGGAGTATAGAGGCAGGTGGCTGAGGAATATCTCTGTCCCGGTCAGGAATTCGAGAGGAGAGATTATAGGCGGCATGGAGATTATAACCGATATAACCAGAGAGAAGGAGTTAATAGATAAACTCAAAACTTCTGAAGAGAAATACAGAAGTCTATTTGAAAATGCTCTGGATGCCATTTTTATAGTGGACAGTGAAGCCAGAATTATTGAAGCAAATAATATTACAGCAGAAAGATTGGGTTACACGAGGGAAGAATTAATTGGAAAGACTGTTTATGATATAACTCCAGAGAGTATATGGGAGATAATTCCCAAGAGGATAGACTATATTCTAAAGGAGGGCAGTCTTGTCTTTGAATCTTTTAATGTTCGAAAAGATGGGTCGTTTTTCCCGGTTGAAATCACAACACAAAGAATTAATTTTGGTGGAAAGGTATGTATTCTCAATATTTCAAGAGATATATCAGAAAGAAAAAAAATGGAAAGTCAACTTAGCCTTACCCAGAGAATAAACAACGAAATAAATCTCGGAAAACCAATTGGTGATGTCCTCCAGATGGTCACTGAAGAAGTAAAGAAGATTTTTGACTATGCTGCATGTGATATCTTCCTTCTTAATAGAGATAGGAATGAACTGACTTATGCTGCAGTTTCTGTTGATATAAATATTCTCGAGAAGATTGAGAAACTTACAGGAGTTATGGTAAAGGGCTTTAAAATTCCATTATTTAAAGGTAGTAGTCTTACATATGTGGTAGAAAACAAAAAGGCTTTCACAACAGAGGATATTGTTAAGATTTTTGAGGATTTTACGGACAATCCAGTATTAAAAAAATTTGCTCCAGCAGTTGCAAAACTTTCTGGTTTTAAATCTGTTATTAGAGTACCTCTGATTGTGGAGGATGAGGTAATTGGAGTAATTGGAGCAGCAAGGAAGAATAGGAGTATTGAGAAAGAAGATATTGAAGTTATGGAGCGCTTTGCGTCTCAACTCGCAACAGTTGTAAGAAAAGCACAGCTTGAGAAGGTTTTGATAGAAAGTGAGGAAAAGTTCCGTACACTAGTTTCAACTGCTCCAGATGGTATAATACTTTCTGATATGGATGTCAGAATACTTGAAGTTAATGAGGCATTTTCACAGCTTACAGGATATAGCAGGGATGAACTTCTTGGAAAAAGTTTATTTGATTTTATAGATAAAAGTTATAGAACTAAGGCAGAAGATATATTCAGGAAAAAGAGGAAAAAATATACCTGTGAGATAAATATTGTAACGAAATCTAGGAGGATAATACCTGTTGAGCTCTCAGTGGCAGGTATTGGTGATAAGGAGACAACTAATTTTATTATAATAGTAAGGGATATAACAGACAGAAAAAAGGCAGAGGATAGGATGATCCAGGCTGAAAAACTTTCATCTCTTGCCATGCTCACAGCAGGTATTGCCCATGAGCTTAATAATCCTCTTAATAATATTTCAATTACAGCTCAGATTTTGCTTGAAGATATTAAGAATGGTGATATGCCTTCAGTAGAAGATATCGAGTCTATTATTATGCAGACAAATAGAGCTTCCTCCATTGTAAAAGAATTAATGGAGTTTTCAAAAATGGATAACCCTGAGTTTCAGGTGGTGAAGCTTGATGAACTGATTGATGAAACTTTAAAGCTTGTTGAGTATAAGATAAAAGAGATTGGTGTTGATGTGGTTAAGGATTTACAGCCAGTAGAATTAAAATGCAGTAAAAATCAGATCCAGCAGGTTTTCTTTAATATTATAATGAATGCCTTCCAGGCCATGGACAGAGAAGGAAAACTTTATATTTCTTCTGAAGTGGATAGTGATAGTATACTTATACATTTCAAGGATACAGGTAAAGGTATACCAGAGGAGTATCTTGACAGGATTTTTGACCCCTTTTTTACCACAAAGTTGCCTCAGGGTGGTACAGGATTGGGTCTGGCTGTGGCTATGAGTATTGTTAAGAGGCACGGCGGCGATATTCGTGTGGAGAGCGAAAAGGGAAAAGGTACAACCTTTACAGTTATAATTCCAAATGTTTAATAACTTGATTAGGCTAGGGTGATTTAATGGCAAAGAGAAAGAGGCAGAAGGTAAATATGCCCATGAGTGGAGCAGGGTTAGTAAGGTATATGGATGAAGAGGGCAGGGGAATAAAGTTCAAGCCTGAGCAGATTGTTTATGCTGCAGGCGCCCTTATAGCACTTGAAGCTCTTGTTAAAATGGGCTTTATATAATCATGCTGGTAGCAGTTACAAGGCCAAAGGAGAGGGCTGAGGAGACTGAAGCACTCCTCATAGCTAAAGGCTTTGAACCTCTTATAGTACCTGGACTTGAGCTTGTTCCCAGGGATGAGAAAGAGGTTAGAGAGGAGATAGGGGATATTGAAAGTTACCACTGGCTTGTTGTAACCTCTGCCTTCGGCGCTGAGCTCATGTTTAACTACTATGGTGAAAAGCTGAAGAAGCTTAAAGTTGCTGTTGTTGGGAAGAAGACAAAGGAAGCCTTTGAGAAGCTTGGCATAGCTGTAGACCTTGTGCCCGAGAAGTTCAAGGCTGAGAATCTTGCAGAAGCTCTTCTTAATATTGGTATAGAGGGGAAGAGAATACTAGTGGCAAGAGCTTCAGTTGCCAGAGAGATTCTTGTGAGGGAGTTATCCAGGAAGGCCGAGGTTAAGGATGTTGTTCTCTACTACTCCATGCCTCCTTCAGACATTAATCCCATTAATAGGCTAAAGGAGGAGCTTTTCAGAGGAAATTTAAGGGCTGTTATCTTCACCTCCTCTGAGACAGCAAAGAATATCTTTGATATAGCTGGTGATAAAAGCTTTATAGAGGCTCTAAACAATATTATTATAGTAGCAATAGCCCCTGCCACAAGAAAAACCCTTGAGAAGATGGGGTTAAAAGAGGTTTTAATGCCTGAGGTTTACTCTGTTGAGGCAGCTCTTGAACTGATTAATAAGAGGTTGGAAAATGGCTGAGAAGATAATTATATGGCCACCTAATATTGACTCTCAGAAGGCGAGGAGTGAAGGGAGGAAAATCTCTTCAAAGAATGCAATCCCTTCTCCAACTCTAAGTGAGATAGAGGAGGCTGCAAAGAAGCTCGGGCTTAACCCGGAGGTAGAGAAGGAAAAGGCCTATCCAAAGGAGTGGTGGAGCATCTCAGGCAGGGTGCTTGTGGATAAGATAAAGCCAAAGAGTATTATAC
>CAZCRG010000063.1:0-9675 GCA_964501105.1 Candidatus Hydrothermarchaeota archaeon
ATATAATTATTACAATTATTAAGTGGAGGATAACAGATGGTACTTGATAGAATTCTTGCAGATTTAAATAAAATACCCGGTGTCATTGGTAGCTTGGTTTCAGGTAAGGATGGACTTCCAATATCTCAGGCAGTTCCCCTGGATGTTAATGTTGATATTGTATCAGCCATGGCTTCTGCAGTAGTTGGGACAAGTGAGAGAAGCACATCAGAGCTTGGGCAGGGAGAACTTGAGCAGGTAATGATTGAAGGAAAATCAGGTAAGACTCTTATGATGGACGTGGGCAATGGAGTTCTTGTTGTACTTGCAAAGCCTGAAGTCAACCTTGGTCTTATAAGGCTCGATATGAAAAGAGCTGCAAAAGAAATTAAGGAAGCTCTGGAAATATGAAACTACCAAGAGGTAAAATCTTTGGAAGAGGAAATCTCAAAAAGGGTATTGAGCAATTTAGAAGTGGTAAAGCTTCAGGATATATAAGGGCAGTTTCAATTGTAAAAGGCGAGACTCTCGACTGTGCTGTGATTTTTGAGAGGGGCGAGGTGTGCCTCTCCTACCTATTCAAAGGGTATACAAAGAAATTTGGCGATTCTGCCTATAATGAGATTAAAAGTCTGGAGCTGGAGTATGAATTTTTTATGATTGACGATGAAAGAATAGATCTGCTCAGAAAGTATTATCCAGAGGCCAGGGTGGTTATAAAACCAGAGCCAGTACAAGAGACACATAAAAAAATAAAGGTAGAACCTGAAAGGTTTAATGTTCTTCAAATGGAGCCCGATATAGAAAGACAGAAGCTGCTGGCAAAATACAAGATAAAGATGCCTGACGAAACTGAACTTTCCAGGCTTGTCGACAGCTTTAAGCTCGAAGGGTTCAAAGAGAGAATAATTGAGGATATAAAGAACAATATACCATTCCCCATTAAAAAAGTGGACATGGAAATGATAGAAAATGGAAATAACCTGAGATTAAACTGGTATGTACATGTTTCCCATAGGAACACATATGACCTCAACAATATAAAAATATGGATAGACAGATATGTGAAAAGATATTCAAGAGACTATAATATAAATGTCAGGAATGAAATAAATATTTTCCAGGAAGCAAGGGTGATTTAATGAGCAATTATGCTCAGAATAATATAAAAATAGTTGTTCTGGGCAGACATAATGCAGGCAAAACTACTTTTATGGAACAACTTCTCGGGAATGTCTTCAAGGTTGAACATAACGGGAATACAATTGCAATGGACTATGGGAAACTTGTACTGGGGAGCAGAACACTGCATTTCTTTGGAACTCCCGGCGAAGAGAGGTTTGACTGCATAAGGGAGGTTGTAATGGAGGGTATGAAGGGTGCTATTCTGGTTGTAGACTCAACCAGAGGCATAGGGGAGTGTGAAATAAAATTTATTAAAAAATTAAAGGAAGAAGGTATACCCTTTGTAATAGCCTGGAATAAACTCGACATTAACAACGCCTTAAGGCCGCCCGATATAGGGGTACCTGTAATTCCGGCTGCCTATAAAAAGGGAATAGGTGTAAGAGAAACTGTAAAATCCCTTATAAGTCTTCTCACTTCTTCTCCTGGCACTCCTTCAGAAGGTCTTCAGGGATCTTCATAATAAATTCACAGGTATCATGCCCTGTGGCTATTCTCTGGAGAGCACCAATTAAAGGGCGATTATTTGGCTTATCTATTGTTTCATACCGTTTATTGAATTTCTCTATTTTCTCTTCAAGGCTTAATGAATCATCAATATTCAAGCCATTTACCATATAAGCTGGCTGTTTACCTGTTAATCTCTTTACAACAGCCAGTTTGAGTCCCAGGCAGGCCGAACATGTGAGAGGATCCTTCTTTGTGAAATCCTCATGGGGACAGGATCTAACTCTTGCCCTGAAATAGGATGGAGTGTCAGCTTCCACTTCACCATCAAACTTGTATCCAAGCTCTTCAAACATTGAATAGCAGATTAACATATTATCTGTATGCTGTATATTCTCGTCACAGGATGCAATTTTTATCAAACCTTCGTCTATTGCAGAGTTTGCAGCCTCGCTTACAATATCTGCAACAGTTGACACTACCATACTTGGGGACTGGAATTTAGATAATACTCTCTGCGCTGCATTAAACATAACATAGTGGTAAAATTCTGCAAGTTTCTTTGCATCACTCATATATAACACCTCTTAAATAAAATTTATTTTACTATAATAAAAATTTATCGCTATCAGCGACTCTTTTATCTGGTAATTATTTCACCTATCTTACTTCAACCCCTCTCCACCCTCACCTTATCCCCATCTTTTGTTTTCCTCAAGACTGAAACATCATCAGTAATCCTTCCAATAAGATTCACAGGCTCATAGGCTCTGGGCTCCTTGCCCTTGCTCACAGGGGTGGGGCCAAAAAAGATGGCAATAGCCTTTCCTGTGGTCCAGAAGCAGATATTGCCGACTTCCTGAATATCTTTTGCCTCCTCTTCCAGCTCTGCATCTACCGGTACATAAAAATAGATCTCATCCCCCCACCTGTTGACATCTGATTCAAGGGGAAGGCTCTCCAATACCTTCCGGGCTGTAGGAGTGTTGAATAACTCTCCTGTAAGTTCTATACTGTCAACAATTATTTTGATCTTCACCTGAATTGCCACCTCAGCCTCTCTCAGAATTTACTCTTCCAGAAGAGTCCTGAACTCGTCCAGGTGCTTCTCCTCATCTATAAGAATATTCTCAAAGAGCCTCCTTGTTACAATGTCGCCCTCCTCATCTGCAAGAGCTATTATCTCCTTGTACATCTCCACTGCCTCCTCCTCAGCTTTTACATCCTCCCTGAGCATCTCTTCAAGAGTATCGCCAACTCTTATTGTTGAGGGCTCAGTGGTAGGTTTTCCTCCCAGAAAAACAAGCCTATCAGCAATAGCCTCCGCATGCTGCATCTCAGTTATTGCAGTCTTTCTGAAAATATCCCTCACCATGGCTCCCTTTATTCCCTTTGCTTCAACATTCTGCCACATATACTGAATACTCACCTGGAGCTCCCTCGCAATTGCTTTATTAAGCAGTTCCTTAAGCCTCTCACCCGCCATAATAACACCTAATCTATATTAGGAAAAACAAAGTAAAATACTTTTTGAGTACTAAACTTCCTTGAGCTTCTCAAGTATTATGGCAGGCCTTATATGGGTAATGCCCTCAAGCTTTCCGATTTTCTCAGAAATTAGGGATGACAACTCTTTACCATTTCGTGTCCACACTTCAGCCATAATCATATGGTCGCCAGTAGATGTTGCCACAAAGCGTATTTCTTCAAATTCAGTTAGCTTTTCTGCCACACTTAGAAACATATCAGGATTGGTGTTTATCCCCACAAGAGCCACTGTATTAAAGCCCATCTTTGCAGGATCAACAACTATTGTGAAACCTTTTATTACACCCATTTTTTCCAGAACGTCCACCCTTTTTCTTATAGTTGCTTCACTTACATGGAGCTTTCTTGCTATTTCAGTAAAAGGAGTTCTGGCATCTTTTCTCAAGATTTCAATTATTTTTAAATCTTTATCGTCGAGCATTCTACCACAACCATACTTATTACTTCGATATTCTATATGAACATAACGATGTTAGTTATTTCTGTAATTTCAAAAGTATTCTATTTTGTAAAAATATTGAAATATAGTACGGTACTGGAAAAATACGATATTCGAACTTATATATCCAATAAGCTACGATATACAAACCAAAAGTTTATATATATCCCAAGTAAAATATATGAATATAGAAAAAATTTGTGAGGTGATACCTAATGGGAGATGTAGAAAATAAAGTACTTGAAGCAATGAAACAGGCAGGAAAGCCTGTAAGACCTGGTGAAGTTGCAAAGATGACAGGTCTCGACAGTAAAGAGGTCTCAAAGATTATAAAAGCCCTGAAAAAGGACGGAAAGGTTACATCACCCAAGAGGTGCTACTATGCACCTGCAGAATAAGGAGGTAGATTTTAATGAGTAAAACAAATGAAAATCTTGCGGCAGCTTTTGCTGGCGAAAGTCAGGCAAACAGAAAGTATCTTGCCTTTGCAAAGAAGGCTGAAGAAGAAGGATACAAAAATGTGGCAAGGCTTTTTAGAGCAGCAGCCGAGAGTGAAACTGTACATGCCCTGAGCCACCTGAAAGTAATGGGTGGCGTTAAGGATACCCTCGAGAACCTAAAGGCAGCCTTCGAGGGCGAAACCTACGAAAAAACAGAGATGTACCCAGAGTTCATAAAGACTGCCCAGGAAGAGGGCAACAATGAAGCAGAGAGAACCTTCACCTGGGCCATAAAGGCTGAGGAAGTGCATGCTGACCTCTATACAAAGGCAATAGAGGCTTTAAAGGAAGGAAAGGATGCAGAAATAGGTCCTCTCCAGGTGTGCCAGGGCTGCGGCTATACTATTGAAGGCGAAGCACCTGACACCTGCCCAGTTTGCGGCGCTTCAAGTGATATGTTCAGAGAGGTGGAGTAAATGTGCGACCCCAGTAAGGGGCCTTCTCTCAATATTTTAATTTGTCCCGGCTGCGGAGAAGAAAATGAAGCTTTCACTGACGAAGAAAAAATAGAGTGTGATGGTTGCGGAAAAGAAATTACAAATCCCTACTACCATGACCACGGGGCAATCAAGTGTGGTTCGCCACTGAGTGAGTAACTATACAAAAATATTATATTTTAGAATATATAGAGTTATAATAGGAGGTGTTAGAATGAGGAAGATGACTGAAGACAATCTCAGGGCAGCTTTTGCTGGCGAAAGTCAGGCTCATATGCGCTACCTTATCTTTGCAGATAAGGCAGAAGAACAGGGCTTCCCTGGGATCGCCAGGCTATTTAGAGCAATTGCCTATGCAGAGCAGGTTCACGCAACAAATCACTTCAACGCCCTTAGCCTCCTAGGAGATAGTGTAGATAACCTGAAAGAGGCGATCAAAGGAGAAAACTTTGAAGTTGATGAGATGTATCCTGCATACAATGCTGTAGCAGAGCTTCAGGATGAAAAAGATGCAAAGGTGAGTATACTTTACGCCATTGAAGCAGAAAAAATACATGCTGAACTCTACACCAAAGCTAGAGAAGCTGCTAAGGAAAATAGAGATTTTGAAGTAGAAAAAATAAATATCTGTTCGAAATGTGGACATACAGTGATAGGAGAAGCACCTGAGTATTGTCCAGTATGTGGTGCTGGAAAAGAAAGGTTTAAAGAATTTTAGGAGGCCTCAATATGGCTGAATTTTCACTCAAAGGTGTAAATAAACCCAAGGACCCTGAGAATATGACAGATCTCGAAAAGAAACATACCCCTGTTATTCATATTCCAGAAGATATAAAAGCCGGAGAGCCCTTCAGCGTCAAAATAAATGTGGGGGAGTTTCTAAAACATCCCAATGAACCAGGACACTTTATAAACTGGATTGCTCTATACGATGAAGATTATACCTTCCTGGGTATGACTACCCTTGCTCCAGTGGTGAGTAATCCAAAAGTGAGGTTTACAGTAACTCTTGATGAGCCAACAACTTTGAGAGCTTTCGCTTTTTGTAATCTTCATGGTATATGGCAGGGAAAAAAAGAGGTTAAATTTTAGGTGATTAGATGAAGGCAAAGGAAATCAAGCCAAATGTTTACTGGGTTGGAGCGATAGACTGGAATGTAAGAGACTTCCACGGTTATGTAACTCCAAGAGGCACAACATACAATAATTTTCTCATAATGGATAAGAAGATCACTTTAATAGATACAGTGAAGTACGACTTTGCAGACACAATGTTTGAAAGAATAAAGTGTCTTACAAATCCTGAGAAGATTGAAGTTGCAATTTGTAACCATATAGAGATGGACCATGCTGGCTCCTGGGATCAGGTCATGAAGGTGGCAAAAAATGCAACTCTATACACAACAGAGAGGGGCAAGCAGGGCCTTGAGAGACACTTTGACACCACAGGCTGGGATATTCAGGTTGTGAAAACAGGGGATGAAATAAAAATTGGAGAAAAAACACTGCAGTTTATAGAAACCCCCATGCTCCACTGGCCTGATAGCATGATGACCTATATACCTGAGGACAAGCTTCTCATCTCCCAGGATGCTTTTGGCCAGCACTGGGCTCAGGCCTCTCTCTTTGACGACCTCGTGCCTCAGGAAACTCTTGAGGATGCTGTTATAGACTACTATGCCAATATCCTAATGCCCTTTGGAAGGCTCATAAAGGCCAAGATAGCAGAGATACAGAAGCTGGGGCTTGATATAGATATGATAGCACCAGACCATGGAGTAATCTGGAGGAAGAACCCGGGGAAGGTTCTTAATATGTACCTTGATATGGCCAGTGGCAAGGCAGAGGAAGGTGTAGTCATAGTTTACGACACCATGTGGCATTCCACTGAGAGAATGAGCAGAGCAGTGCTTGACGGCATTCTCGACGAGGGTATGTATGCTGAAGTAATTAAGCTCAGGGAAACACCAATGAGTGTGGCAATAAAACAGTTCTGGAAGTATCGTGGCCTTTTAGTTGGTACTCCCACATTGAACAATGTGATGTTTCCAACAGTTGCTGAGTTTCTCCAGCATCTCAAAGGTTTGAGACCGGCCAATAGAATTGCTGGTGCCTTTGGAAGTTATGGCTGGGGTGGTGGCGCAGTTAAAGAAGCTCTCTCTGTGCTGAAGGAAATGAAGCTTGAAGTGGTTGAACCTGGCTTTGAGGTCAACTACCGCCCCAAGGAGAATGATTACGACGCTGGCTACGAATTCGGCAGGCTCTTTGCCCAGAAGGTGAAAGATTACCACAAAAAGTTTGAATAAAGGTGATTTTATGGCAAAATATAGATGTACTGTTTGTGGATATGTATATGACGAGGAAAGCGAGGGCAAGTCTTTTGACGAGTTGCCAGATTCATTCCGCTGCCCTATATGCAACGCTCCAAAGGATGCCTTCGAAAAGGTAGAGTAACCCCCTATATATATTTTTATTTTTTTGTTGTAAGTACTTCCCACGTTATTTTTATTTCAATTTTTAATGGAAGAAAGGCTACTTCACCTTGGATGTATGATTTACAATAGATTTCCTGACTATGAAATCTCAGCCAAGGCTGTGCTAAGTGCCCTTGGAATTAAAGCAAGAGATATGCAGCAATTTGCCTGCTGCTCTTCAACAATAGTCCCCAGCTTCAGCGATGAGTGGATTTACCTTGCCTCCTACAATCTTGCCCTGGCTGAGAAGCAGAACCTCGATATTGTGACACTCTGCGGCACCTGCACTGCAACTTTCAAAAGAGCAAATTATGAACTGAGTAGAGATAAAGCTCTTCTGGAGAAGGTGAATTCCCGCCTGGAAGAGGTTGGTTTAAGCTACAGCGGCAAAACTCAGGTTAACCACATCCTTGAGGTTCTTGTTGAAAGGCTGGAGGATTTGAAGAAGGTTGTGAAAAATAAGCTCAGCCTTAAGGTGGCTCTTCAGCACCCCTGTAATGTTTTCAGGCCTGGTTATATAGCAAATTTTGACAATCCCTTTGAGCCTCAGGCCATGAGAAAAATTCTCCAGCTCACAGGTGTGGAGATTGTGGACTACCCTGAGGAGTACCAGTGCTGTGGTTCCACTCTTACGATGCTGGATGAAAGTCTTGGTGCTCATGCAGGTGCTGAAAAGCTTATCTCGGCTCAGCGAGCAGGGGCAGATTTTATCTCAGTGGCATGTGGCAACTGCGCCTTTCTCTTCAACAGGAAACTTGAGGATATTAAAAAGGTAGAACCAGAGGTAAATATAAAGACCCTTTTCATAACCCAGATTCTTGCTCTTGCTATGGGACTTGAAGATAGAGCTGCTTTAGACATAAGGGGTGTTGTGGTTGAGTGAGCTTCCTCAAGCCTGCATTAGATGTGGAAAATGCAGAAAGGTTTGTATAGTGGAGAAGCTAAAACCTGAGGTGGAAGCTTCTGTTTTGGAGAGAGAGGACAGCTTTCTCTGTGCCTCCTGCTGGAAGTGCATGGAGGCCTGTCCATCAGGTATAGACATTTATAACTTAATGATGGAGGCAAGAAGGAATAAGAGGCTTCCTGAGAGCTTTGAGATGAGTATAAAGAATATTCTTGAGACCGGTTACTCAATGCCCATGCGCGGCATAGCTTCCATAAGGGAGATGTATGGTCTTGCTCCAATAGAGCCTCCTTCCAGAGAGGTTATATATAAGCTCCTCAGAGGAGTTAAAGAGAGGCTTGAAAATGCTAAATCTTGATATTGAGTTTATAAATATGCTTTTAATATCAGCTCTCGCAGGTGGTCTCTTAGGTGTAGAAAGAGAGTACAGAATAAAGGTAATCGCAGGCACAAGAACTTTTATGCTCTTTTCCCTTCTGGGTACCTTTGGGGTTTATATCTCAAGTAAGCTCTCTCTGCCTTTTATTAACTACCTCCTCCTTGGAGCTGTCTTCTTAGTTCTCCTCCTGGGCGTGATAAAGAACTTTTTGACCAACGACATTGGAATTACAACAGTTACAGCCTTCTTCTTATCCTTTCTCCTTGGCGTGGTAGTAGGCTTAGGGCTCTACCTGGAAGCAATTTCTGCCAGCTTTATAATAACAGGCATTCTTATCTCCAAGAAGTACTCCCAGATGTTGTCGGCAGCTCTGGAGCTGGAGGAGATGCGCTCTGCTATAGAGTTTGGAATGATCGCCTTTGTTCTCTATCCTGTTGTGCCTTATGCTACAGTGGATGCCTTTGGCCTCATCAATCCCCAGATTCTTCTGAGAGCTATTATTGCAATCACCACAATAGGCTTTGCCAGTTTTCTTATCCTGAGAATTTCAACTTCCCTTCATCCGCTTTTAATAGCTGCCCTGGGTGCTCTTGTGCACTATCAGAAAACAGTTTCAATTCTTGCAAGAAGTAAAAATCCCTTCTCTGCCATTGCAGTAGCAACGTCAGCCATGTTCTTCAGAAATCTCCTTGTTGTAGCTATTATCTCCTTCTCTCTCTTTAAGATGCTCCTGATTCCTGCTGGAGTCATGATTTTTTCAGGCATGGCTCTTGCTCTTCTCTTCAGAAGGGGTACAGTGGTAAAGGAGCTTGACCTGAGCATACCCTTTGCCATTACTCCTGCTCTCATATTCTCTATTTATTATATTTTCTTCACCTTTGCAGCTTATCTTCTCAGAGATTATTCTATTATTGTTTTCACTCTCTTTTCCTTTATGGCAGGAATCCCCTATAGTGTAGCTTTAATTTCCTCTCTTGCTACTCTTGTGGCTCTCGATAAGATCGCTCTTGAGGTTGCCCTTGTTGGCAGCATCTTTTCCCTCCTGGGCAGCGCACTCAAAGCAGTATTTATTTCAAGAAAAGATAGGAAGACCTTATATAAAATGGCGGTCTTCTTTGTGGTGGCAGCTTTCGCAGGTTTTGCAGCTCTTTTAGTCTCAGTCTGAAAAATAATTCCAGGTATCTTTAAAAAGAGGTGCTAATTTTTAAAATATCTGAATAACTTCTTCCCCCACTCCACAGCTTCTGGGTCCTTTGATACCAGTATGTTTTGAAAATCCAGGCTCCGGTCATTGAAGAGGGCAAGCGCAATTGACTTCATATTCGACATAAATGCAAATTTGATATTATTGTTTATAATTAAATCGATATTCTTATGATCTAT
>CAZCRG010000064.1:0-9540 GCA_964501105.1 Candidatus Hydrothermarchaeota archaeon
TGATAGACGAGATGCACATGTTGAGTGATGGATGTAGTGGTAGTGGTATGGGTTTAGTTGTTATGTTTTGTATGTTGGTGTGTTTTTGAGATTATTAGATGTTTTTTTTTTTTTTCAAGCAGAAGACGGCATAAGGGAGTTCTGCCTGTCTGGTGGGCTCGGATATGTGTATAAGAGAAAGTTACAGAACAATAAAAAGAAAACTTATTGAGTCTGGAGTGAAAGAAAAAATAAGAGAACTCGAGGATAAAGCAAGGAGATACAGAGAAGAGAGCGAAAGAATACTTCTTGAGACTGAAAATCCAGACAGGGAGCTGCTTTTAAAAACCTTTACGACCACCATGGAGTTCAGCGAGATCTTTTAGAAGGGGGTTTACGTGGGTACTAAATAGTAGAACCCCCTTTCTAAACCCCGGTGGCTACGCCACTGATTCAGGAATATAACTCACTTTCTAAATCCCGTACGGGCTCCATAATTTAAATAATATCTCTTAGAAAGAGGAGATTACAAAGTACACCCCGAGGATAATTAAAAAGCCTGCAAGAGTTGAGGAGATTACTCTGTTTCTTGCCAGAAGGTAGTCCCTTCCTCTCTCCACAGAGTAGGAGACAAAGGTGTAGTAACCTAAATCTGCAAACCAGTGCCCCACCACAACAAGAATTAGACCCGGGAAGCTCATGGCTTCAAGGCCTTTAATTAGAAGGGCCCAGCCTGCCGTGGCCCACCATATCGGGGTGCCAGGATTGAAGACTGAGAAGAGTACTCCGCCAACAACAGGGTTTCTTGCCACAGAGACCTTTGAAACTTCTCCTCTACTCTTGAGCATCTGATAGCCCATAAGTATAAGAAAGCCGCCTCCAGCAAGGAAGATGTACTCCTTAAACTCCAGAAGGTATCTGCCAGCACTTAAAATCAGCAAAAATATTATAAAGACCTCAACGAGAGCATGACCAAAAATTACAAGGGGGCCCGAGATGGCACCTCTCTTCAGAGAGTCTGCCACTGTAAAGGCGAGAAGGGGCCCCGGGATTAGAGCGCCGCTCAGTCCCACAATAAATCCCAGGCTGAGCAGGGCAAGAGCTTCCATCATAGTTCTTTAGCTCTCTCTACCATATCTTTAACATGGGCGTCCATGCCAACTGGCATAATGTGTACACCTGGAAAGCCCAGATCTCGAGCTGCTGCTATAAGCTCAGCCACAATCTCAACAGAGGTCTCCACAAGATTTTTACTCTCTTCAAGCTTTTTCATGGTTTCCTCTGGGATTCTTATACCCGGGACGTACTTGAGCATAAACTTGGCCATTCCCACGCTTTTAAGAGGAGCAAAGCCTGGAAGTATGGGCAGGTCAAGGTGGGATGTCTCATCCCTGAGGCGCTCAAGAATCTTCACATCGTATATAACCTGGGTCTGGGCGAACTCAGCCCCTGCCTCAACCTTCTTCTCCAGCTTTATAATCTCAGGCTCTAAAGGCTCCAGACCTGGTGAAATTCCAACGCCGATGTGGAATTTGGGTGGGTTTTCAAGCTCTGTACCGGCCAGAGTTTTGCCCTCGTCCCTCATCCTTCTCAGCATTCTTGTTAGCTGAACAGAGTCAAGGTCAAAGACAGGTTTTGCCTGGGGGTGATTTCCCATCTTTGTGTGGTCACCAGTTAGGGCGAGAACATTCTTAATTCCTAATGCTGCTGCACCAATAATATCGCTCTGCAGAGCAATCCTGTTTCTGTCCCTGCAGGTCTGCTGATAGATAGCCTCTAGGCCATGGTTCTGCATTATCACGCAGGGCGCTAAGGTGTTCATTATTACATCGCCTATTGGATTATCTGTTACATTGGCAGCAACAACTACGCCTTTAAGATTCTCCACCTGTTCCTTTACTTCCTCAGGATTAACATCTCTGGGAGGGTCAATCTCGCCGCTTATTGTGAATTCACTGCTCATGAGGTGCTTCATGAACTCAGAGTAGTACTTCATTCCTCCACCTCCACCTTGCGCATATGGGTTGCCTTGGTAAAGTCCTTCTCTGGGAAAATTCTTCTAATATTATCCAGCTTATCCATCTTCTTGAGCTTTTCATAAATCTGAATCCAGGCGCAGGGCACTGGATGCTTGGAAACTCTGCTCTGGCTCACCTCGCAGTTGCCATTGAAAACACCGCCGCAGGGGCCATTCATCAGAGACTTGGCACATCTTGTTACAGGGCATATGCCTGCAGTATAGCCAAGAACACAGTCGCCACAGCCTATGCACTGTTCAATATCAAAGTCTCCTTCAACTCTCCTTCTTCCCATGAAAAGGGTATTCTGGGCAGGATAAACAGGAATATTTATGAGGTTTGCTAAGTTCTGTACTCCAACGCCGCAGGCAAGAGATACAACAGCATCAAGGCTTTCTGTTTCCTCAAGGCCTTCAATACTTCTGGCAAGCTTTTTTATTATCTCAATATCATCTAAACCTTCAGCTTCCTTCTCCTCCATCAGGTAGCACTGCCTGGCACTTATTCCTGTGGCAACAACATCTATGCCTTTCTCTTTTAGCTTCTCAGCCAGCTCAACAGTCTCCTTTCTTCCTCCAGTCTTGTAGAAGGTTACACAGCCTCCACAGCCTATTAAGGCAACCTTCTCACTTCCCTGAAGCATCTCAAGGATTTCTTCCAAGCTCTTCTGCCTTGTTATAATCATGCCAAACCCTCTCTAAATTTTTATCCTATATCCTTAGCAAAGATTATAAACCCCAGAATTTAACTTTTACTATGGACAGCTACAATGAGCTAAGTCAGAAGATTGAGGAGCTTAAGAAGAAATCTCACAGTAACTGCAAAACCTGCCAGGAGCTTTTCAATCAGGCGGAATTCTGGCTGAAGGAACTTTATGAGTCCAGAGAGGAGATTAAGGTATTATCAGAGACTCTCGCCTGTGACAATGCCCTTGCCATGAAGAAAAGGAGGCTTGAAACTGAGGAGTTTGAGGCTCTTGAGAATCTGGATGAGATAGTGGAGGAGATGGAGGAACACCTGGAGATATAGCTGTGATTTCAGGACTCTGTCATATCTGCGGAAAACCTGCTAGATTTACCTGTTCCCTCTGTGGAAGGGCTGTGTGTGAGCACCACTACGTCAGAGGGGTATGCTCCACCTGTCTGCAGGGAAAGAAGTAGAAAGCACAAGCTGCCACCTTCTTCAGCAGTGGACTATACTATTATACCTCTACCAATTAATTTTTTATAACTCCACAGAGGATATAATACAATGCTTCTCAACATAGCCTTTCACCATCTTAAAGCCAGCTATAACATCTTTGAAAAACTCAAGTTCTTTTCTCAGGATGAGTTCTATAAAGAGGTGCCCTTAGAGAATGCTGTTCTTCTTCAGAGTGGCACAAGAGTGGAGGTTTATACCACAGCAGAGGATGCAGAGGAAGCTATTCTAAAGTTTTTCTCAGAGAGAAGTGGTATAACTGTGGAAGAGCTGAAAAAGCTTTTCTCGGTTATAGAGGGCAGGAAGGCAGCAGAGCACCTCTTCCGCCTGGCTTCAAAGATTGAGTCACCGGTGCTGGGGGAGACTTATCTGCCCTGGCTGATTGAGAGAGCTCTAAAGAGAGCTGAAAGCTACGGCAAAGCTGAAGACATAGGGGAAGTATTCAGGGGAGCTTTGAGTGCCTACGAGAGGGCTAAAAGGGAGACAGGAATTGAAGGAAGCGATGCTCCAGTAGCTGCTGCCACTGAGCTTCTGGAAGGGGTGAATAGAGCTGTTCTCCTGGGTGTTGGTTTGAGTGGAATAAAGCTCTCTAAGGCTCTCAAGGAAGTTGAGATATATGTGGCTCACAGAGATCAGGAGATAGCTGCCTATGCTGTAGAAGAGGTTAAAGGCAGAATTATAGACTACTCTGACAGGAAGGAAGTTATAGCAAGCTCTGACCTTTTAATCTGCGCCACTTTAGCCTCTCACTACAGGGTTACCCCGGCTCTTGTGAGTGGAGCTTCAGGCTTAACAATAGCGGACCTCTCACCCTTTGCCAATGTCTCTCCTGAGGTGGCTTCCCTTGAGGGCGTAGCTCTCCTCAATGGAAGGCTGAGAAAGGCTGTGGAGGAGAACTATAAGCTCATGAAGGCAGAGGTAAAAGCGGTTGAGAGGATAATTGAAGAAGAGCTTGAGAGGTGGGGCTATGCCGGTTAGTGCCACAAGAGATTTAATAAGGACAACTTCCCACCACCTCTACATTACCCCTCTGCACCACGCCTCTGTACTTCTAGAATGGGGTGATCTTGTTATATATGTGGACCCATCTTCCTACAGGGGTAAAATAAGCTATGAGGGTATGCCAAAGGCAGATTTAATCTTGATTACCCATGAGCACTTTGACCACTACGATGAAAATGTGATAAGCCTACTTGAGAAGGAAAGCACTGAATTTATAATCCCCCCTTCCCTTGAGGGCAACATAGAGGGCACTGTTCTATCTTACTGGGAGAGTGTTGACTTCAGGGGAATTGAAATAAAGGCAGTTCCAGCTTATAACTTGAATAAAGAATACCATCTCAAGGGCTTCGGCAACGGCTACCTTCTGGAGATAGGCTCAAAGCAGATTTACTTTGCAGGCGATACTGACTGCATACCCGAGATGCTCAACCTTGCAGGCATTGATATTGCCTTTATACCTATGAGGGAGCCTTACACTATGAACCTCAGAGAGGCGGCTAAGTGCATAAGGCTTTTCCAGCCAAAGATAGTCTACCCCTATCACCACGGCGAGGCTAACCCTTTTGAGCTTTTGCATCTTTTAAAAGATATGCCCCACATAGAAGTAAGGGCAAGAAACCTCTTTTAAATTCCAAGGTAGGCTTCCTTTACCTTTTCATTTTTAAGAAGATTTCTGGCGTCTCCGTGGAGAGTTACTCTTCCAGTCTCTATCACATAGCCGTAGGAGGACATTTCAAGAGCCTTTTTGATATTCTGGGCTGAGATGAGCATAGTTATGCCCTCTTCATTGAGCTTTTTGAGGGTTTCAAAGACCTTAATCACCATTACAGGTGCCAGACCCAGAGATGGCTCATCCAGGATTAAAAGTTTTGGTCTTGAAATTAGGGCTCTGGCTATGGCAAGCATCTGCTGCTCTCCTCCAGACATAGTACCTGCCTTCTGGTTCTCTCTCTCTTTGAGCCTTGGGAAAACAGAGTAGACCCACTTTAAATTCTCCTCAATCTCGTCTTTATCTTCAAGCAGGTATGCACCAAGTAGAAGGTTCTCCCTGACACTCATATTGGTGAAGATCATCCTCTGCTCAGGTACAAGAGCCAGGCCAAGTTTTATCCTATCGTATATGGGCAGGTTGTGAATTTCCTTATTTCCAAAAAGAATTTCCCCCCTTGAGGGTTTGAGAAAACCCATTATGGTTTTGACAAGAGTGCTCTTGCCTGCGCCGTTGGAGCCAATTAGAGAGACCACCTCTCCCTCCTCAATCCTGATTGATACATCCCAGAGAGCCTGAACAGAGCCGTAAAAAACATCTAAGCCCTTAACTTCAAGCATTCTAAGCCTCCTCGAAGCTGTATCTCTCGCCCAGGTAGCTCTCAATTACCTGCTCATTGTTGGCAACCTCCCTGGGCGTACCCTCTGCAATCTTCTCACCATAATTCAGGACGACTATTCTATTGCTCACATTCATAATTATTCTCATTATATGCTCAACCATTAGAATTGTAATGCCCCTGCTCTTAATTTTCTCAATGAGCTTTACAGCATCCTTGCTTTCCTTTGGATTGAGCCCTGTGAGAATCTCGTCCAGAAGGAGAAGCTCAGGATCAGTTGCCAGAGCTCTTGCCAGCTGCACCCTCTTCATATCAATCATATTTAAATCTGTAACATTCTTTTCAGCCTTTTCCAGAGGAAAATCAATAAACTCCAGCACCTTGTATGCTTTTTCTTCAGCCTCTTTCTTATTATGTCTGTTGTACTTTCCAAAGAGGGCGCCTACCATAACATTCTCCAGAGCGGTCATACTGGGAAAGGTTTGAACGTTCTGAAAGGTCCTTGTAATTCCAAGTCTGCATATTTTATTTGGGCTTAAACCTGTGATTTCTTTATCCCTGAAGAGTACTCTTCCTGAAGTTGGTTTATAGATGCCAGTTATTACATTTATCAGAGTGCTTTTACCTGCACCATTGGGGCCCACAAGGCCGACAATTTCGCCCTTCCTGACCTCAAAGGTGACATCTTTAAGAGCCTGAAGTCCCTCAAAGGTCTTGCTTACCTTTTCAACTCTGAGCATGCTCATAGATGAGTAGGGCTTAAATATAATATTTTCCCAGAAGGAATCTTGTGAAAAATTAAGGGGAGAAGCTCACTCCCTGAGTCTATCAAGGAGAAGCCTCTTCTCAGTTCTTGCCACCATCTCCCGTATAGTCTCCACTGCATCAGGATTTGCTGAGATACTTGTAATTCCAAACTCCACAAGCTTCCTGGCCACCTCCGGGTCGCTTCCTGCCTGCCCGCATATGCTAGTTTCAACACCAGCCTTTCTGCATGCCTTAATTACCATCTCTATGAGCTTGAGCACTGCAGGATGCTTCTCTGTATATAGACTGGCAACCCTCTCATTGTTTCTGTCCACAGCGAGAGTATACTGGGTCAGGTCATTGGTTCCAAAGCTTATAAAGTCTATTCCCTCCTTAATAAACTCGTCAATTATCAGCGCTGCTGCAGGAATTTCAACCATTATTCCAAACTTCACATCCTTGTGGGGCTTCAGTCCTACCTCAAGAGCAATCTCTTTTGCACGTCTGAGCTCTTCGGGATGCTGAACTAAGGGTACCATTACTCCTATGTTCTTGAAGCCCTCATCCACAAGACGCTTTATGGCCTTAAACTCAGCCTTCAGAAGCTCGGGCTGGTCAATTCCACGGCGAATTCCACGCCAGCCCAGCATTGGGTTGTGTTCCTTGGGCTCAGACTCTCCGCCTTCAAGGCTCCTGAACTCATCAGTAGGTGCGTCGAGGGTTCTGTACCATACTGGTCTGGGATAGAAGGCTCTGGCAACCTTCCTCACACCCTCAGCAATTTTCTCGACAAGCTTATCCTCCTCTCCGTCTCTTATGAACTTTATGGGGTGCTTGCCTATGCCAAGAATCATATGCTCCACTCTGAGTAAGCCCACGCCGTCAGCAATGGGAGCTACTCTGGGAGCTACTTCAGGTATGGAAATATTTGCCTTGACCTCTGTGGCTGTAATTATCTTTGCGGCAGCAAGCCTGGGGGCTTCTTTCTCTTCCTCAACCTTCTTTGTTATGCCGCTGTAAACTACACCCCTATAACCATCTACTGTAATATCCATGCCGTCGCCCAGCTTCTTTGTGGCATCGCCAGTACCAACAACACAGGGTATTCCCAGCTCCCTGGATACTATGGCAGCATGGCAGGTCATTCCGCCCTCATCAGTCACTATTGCTGAGGCACGCTTCATGGCAGGTACCATATCAGGGTTTGTCATGGAGGTGACAAGAATATCTCCCTTTTTAACCCTGTCCAGTTCCTTTATGCTGAAGATTATTCTTGCTTTACCTGTTCCAATACCGGGTGAAGCTCCTAAGCCTTTGACAAGAATCTCTCCAGCCTCCTCCTCTTCTTCTCCACTTTCATCTTCCTTTTCATATAACACAGTCACAGGTCTTGCCTGAAGCAGGTAGAGTTTCCCGGCCTCATAGGCCCACTCCATATCCTGAGGAGAACCATAATGTTTTTCTACCCTTTTACCAAGTTCAGCAAGTTTTATAATTTCATTATCACTCAACACCCTGCTACTAGCCTTATCTTCTGGAAGCTTTACTTTTACTGTTTTTCCAGTTTTCTTATCTCTGGTAAACATTATGTCCTTTCTTGCTATATCTATCTGAATAATCTCGTTGTTTTCCTTGCTAACAATGTAATTGTCCGGTGTAACAGAACCAGAGACAACACCTTCTCCCAGGCCCCAGGCAGCCTCAATAACAATCTTATCTCTGTCACCTGATACTGGATGAACTGAGAACATAACACCTGCCTTTTCAGCATTGACCATCTTCTGAACCACTACAGCTATGCTCACCTTGCTGTGGTCGAAGTTCTGCTTTTCCCTGTAGAAAATTGCTCTGGGAGTGAAGAGAGAAGACCAGCATTTTCTAACATGCTCCACCACTTCAGCTTCGCCCTTTATATTCAGGAAGGTGTCCTGCTGGCCTGCAAAGCTTGCTCCAGGTAGGTCTTCAGCAGTTGCTGAGCTTCTTACTGCCACAAAGGCTGGTTCTGAATCTGAAAGCTTTCTGTAGCTCTCCACAATATCTTTTTCAATATCCTTGGGTACTGGCATCTCATTTATGAGTGCCCTGATTTTCTCAGAGGCTTCAGTTAGCTCATCATTGTTATCCACATCTGTCAGGGAAAGAATCTCCATTACTCTCTCAGTAATCCCGCTCTCTTTCATAAACCTGTTGTAGGCTTTTGAGGTTATCACAAAGCCCTCTGGTACCTGGAGGCCAGCCCTTGTGAGCTCACCCAGATTAGCACCCTTGCCACCTGCAATAGCCACATCATCCTTACCAATTTCATTAAACCAGGCAATATTCATTTTATCACCTTCAGTATCCTCTTTTTTGACCTGAGATATCCTTTCTCGCCAAGGGCATATAGAAGCTTCACATCACCCCCGGAGAGATTTAGGAGTATTCTCATAAAATTTGGTCTTAGAAGTTCTATATCCTCTCTCCTTATAATATGAGCTTCTTCCTTGGCGAAAAGCTCTCTTATAGCCTTTAAGGCTGCAATGCTTCTGGAAAACTTCTGAAGAAAAGTAAAACTCGGCTTTATATTTCCATTTTCTATTCTTGATATGGTCTCTCTCCTCAGCCCCAGAAGAACACCCATTTCCTGCTGAGTGATTCCCATACTCTCCCTCAACTCTCTAATTTTTTCACCAGGAGAATCTGAGGCTACAATTTCGCCAGCAACCTCCTGAACAACCCTGGAGATTCCCTGTATAGTAACCATTGCATCACAGCCTTATAAAAAGAATAAATGTATTAAAACTTTAAAAAACTTTTGTTACATTTTACGTCACAAAAATAAAAAAAGTAGATGGCAAAATTAACCGTGCCTGCCTGTTACTTCAACCTTTGTAACAGCAATAGAACCGCACTCACGGCATTTTGCCACAGAACCTTCTGTATGTTCAAAAATTGCCTGACATCTTGCACACTGATAGTAGCTCACACATATCACCTTCTTGAAAGGAGTTTAAACTACTATAAAAATCTTTCCTACCCGGGAACCAGTAGTATCAACAACTGTATTTTTGTGGGGATGTATATAATAATAAGTTAAAAAATGATACTATCATGCATTTAAACCTATTTTTTCTGAAATTTTATCAAGCTGATAAAATAGCTCCTCCAGGGTTCCTTCATTCAACAAAATATAGTCAGCACTGGCTTCCACTTCATCGAGATGTTTTTCTGTCTCTGCATTCTCACTTTGTAAAAATTCCTCAAAAGTTTTTTTATCTTCCCCTTTC
>CAZCRG010000065.1:0-9516 GCA_964501105.1 Candidatus Hydrothermarchaeota archaeon
TCATCTCGTAGAAAATATTTTGCCCGGGAAGATATATAAGTGTTTGGCAGGAGCGATGGAAAAGTGGAAAGTGAGCCCTCCCACCTCCCCTGCTGTATCACCTCCCTTACGGAAGGGGACTTAGCAGCAACAGGCAGTTAAATTTATAAAGGTTACTATCTAAAATGAGAAAGTCAGACTTTTTGGAGGATTTATCATGGCAAGGTTTCCAGAAGCTGAAAAAAGGCTTTTCAGTGTTAAAATTTGCAGGAAGTGTAAGGCAAGGAACCCCTGGTTAGCTGACAAGTGCAGGAAGTGCGGTTCCAAGTCTCTTAGGCCCAAGAAGAAAGAGAAGCGCTGAAGAGTGAAATGAAGGTTCTAGGCTATATAGAGGAGAGGCTCAGGCAGGGGCCTCTACACTTCACCCTTATTGACCCTGAGAAGCAGAGCCCTGAAAGGGCAGGCGTTATTGCTGAGGAGGCTGAAAGGGCAGGAACCAGTGCTATCATGGTAGGAGGAAGCGCTGGAATAGACCTTTACAGCCTTGACGCTACTGTAAATGAGATTAAGAGCCGGGTGAAGCTTCCAGTTATCCTCTTCCCTGGAGATGTTTCAGGTGTTTCAAAGTTTGCTGATGCCATATTCTTTATGAGTCTCCTCAACTCGAGAAACCCCTACTATATAACTGGTGCTCAGGCAGTGGGTGCAAAGGCAGTCAAGCTGGCTGGAGTTGAACCTATTTCTATGGCTTATCTTATAGTTGAGCCCGGTGGCGCAGTGGGCTGGGTGGGAGATGCAAAGCCTCTTCCAAGAGATAAGCCCTCTCTGGCAGCAGCCTATTCTCTTGCAGCTCAGTACCTTGGTTTCAAGCTGGTTTACCTTGAGGCAGGTTCGGGAGCCTCTTCGCCTGTGCCGGAGAGCTTAATAAAAGCAGTTAAGGCGACTGTGGAGATTCCAGTTATAGTGGGAGGAGGAATAAGGGAAAAAGAAGATGCTGAAAAGGTTATAAAGGCAGGTGCTGATATTATAGTCACTGGCACTGCTGTGGAAGAAGCTGAGAGTGCCTACTCCAAGGTCAGGGAAATTGTCTCAGCACTGGGTGGTGATTGAATGGATATAAGGTTTGTGTTTATGGCAGGTCTATTTGTTGTGGTTTTCACTCTGTATTACCTTGAGAAGGAGATATCCAGGCGGGAGATTTTCTGGTTATACTCAGGTCTTGCGCTGCTTATGGGTCTCATATCTCTCTACTATGTAGTCTACGATAAGCCCAATTTTGAGTACTACATAGCTATGGGCGTTATTTTTATTCTAATGGCTTCTCTATACTTTGAAGAAGGCGAGAATTATGCAGCAGGGAGAGCTACATAGGCACGAGAAGCTTGTTCTGAAGGCTCTTGGTGACCTCGGCAGAGCCTCTCCCCAGGAGATTGCGGATAAGGCAGAAATCAATCTGAGCAGTGTGAACAGGGCAGTTTCCTGGCTTTCTCTTAAGGGGCTTGTTGAAGTTGAGGATTTTCAGGATGAGGCTCTTGAGCTGGGTGAAGAAGGTAAAGTTTATGTGGAGAAAGGTCTGCCTGAGAGGCGTGCTGTGGAGTTACTGAAGGAGAAGGGCGAGTTAAAGCTTGGCGAGCTTGTATCTGTTCTGAGTAAAGATGAGGTAAATATTGCCCTCGGCTGGTTGAGAAGGAAGAATCTGGCTGTAATTGATAGAGGCACTCTTAAGCTTACAGAGGAGGGTCTGAAGGCAGGTGATACTCCAGATGAAGAGTTGCTCAAACTTCTGAAAAAGGGCAGGCTCATGAAGAGCCAGCTTAGCCCTGAGCTGAGGGAAGCTTCTGAGCTACTAAAGGGGAGGAAGAATGTAGTTAAGGCTTATGAGGTAACTCAGAGAAGAATAAAGCTCACCAGGGAAGGGGAGAAGATTGTTGAGCAGGGCATAGATATTGAGGATGAGGTTTCCCAGCTCACCCATGAGATTATCAAAAGTGGAAGCTGGAGGAATAAGAAGTTCAGGCGCTACAGCATAGATACTCCTGCACCAGAGCTTCTTCCTGCAAAGCTCCATCCCCTCAGGGAGATAGTGGAAGAGATAAGGTGGATATTTCTGAAGATGGGCTTCAAGGAAATTTCTGGTCCCCTGATAGAGTCAGCCTTCTGGAATTTTGATGCCCTTTTTGTACCTCAGGATCATCCTGCCAGGGAGATGCAGGACACCTTTTACCTCTCAAAGCCAGAGGAGGCTCAGCTTCCTTCTGAAGAGGTTGTTGAGGCTGTGAAGAGTGCCCACCAGGAGGGCTGGAAAACTGGAAGCAGGGGCTGGCGCTACTCCTGGAGCAGGGAAAAAGCAAAGGTAAGCCTTCTAAGGACACATACCACCTCAACAACAATCAGATATCTGGCTGAAAATCAGGAACTTCCAATTAAAGTTTTCTCAGTGGGCAGAGTTTTCAGAAATGAGAGAATATCCTTCAAGCACCTGCCTGAGTTTCATCAATGCGAAGGTATTGTAGTGGGTGATGTTAGCTTCTCTCACCTTCTCGGCATTCTCAGGGAGTTTTACCACAGGATGGGCTTCTCTCAGGTGAGGTTCAGGCCTGCCTACTTCCCCTATACAGAGCCCTCGCTGGAGGTGGAGGTTTTCTTTGAAGAGCGCGGCAAGTGGCTGGAGCTGGGTGGTGCTGGAATTTTCAGGCCTGAAGTTACTGAGCCTCTCGGCGTGGATAAGCCTGTGCTTGCCTGGGGCCTGGGTTTGGAGCGCCTTGCCATGCTTCGCCTTGGGCTCAATGATATAAGGCAGCTGTACCTCAGCGATCTGAAGTGGCTTAAGAGACTGAAGGTGATGTAGAATGGCAGTGATAAAGCTTAGCCTTAAAGAGCTCAGGGAGTTTCTTGGCTTTGAAATTGAGAGAGAGGAGCTCCTCCAGCGTTTGCCTCTTATTGGCTGTGACATTGAGGGTTATGATGAAGATTATATTTATGTAGAGTTCTTTCCCAACCGTCCTGACTTATACAGCGTTGAGGGAGTTGCAAGAGCTCTCAGAAGTTTTTTTGGCATTGAGAAGGGGCTGAAGGAGTATAAACTTCTCCCACCAAGAACATATCTCGAGGTGGATGAAAGTGTTGAAGAGATAAGGCCCTTTGTTGTGTCCTGTGAGGTTGAAGGAGTTAAGCTGAGTCATGAGCTAATTCAGTCCCTTATGGAGCTTCAGGAGGACCTCCACTGGGTTCTGGGCAGGGATAGAAAGAAGGTTTCAATAGGTGTGCATGACTCCTCCAGGGTTAAAGCACCTTTCAGATATACTGCTTTAAGGGACAACGAGATTAGATTTGTTCCCCTGGGCATGGATGAGGAGATGAGCCCCAGCGAGATTCTTGAAAAGCATCCCAAGGGTAAGGCCTATGCTCATATAATCTCAGGCTACGACAGGTATCCCTTTATTCTTGACTCAGAAGGAAAGGTTCTCTCTCTACCCCCAATAATAAATGGTGAGCTTACAAGGGTGAACGAAGAAACAGAGAGGCTCTTTGTTGATATTACTGGCACAGACTTTGAGCTTATATCAAAAGCTCTAAATATACTTACAACAGCTTTTCTGGAGAGGGGCTTTAAGGTTTACCAGGTAGAGGTGAGGTATAAGGATAAAACTATAGTTACTCCAGATTATACTCCGGAGGAAAAGGAACTTTCTCTTGACTATGTGAACACTATACTGGGGCTTTCCCTTTCAGGCGAGGAGGCAGTTGAGGCACTGGAGAAGATGGGCTACAGTGCCAGCTTTTCAGAGGGCAGCCTGAAGGTAAAGATACCAGCCTACAGGAGCGATATCTTTCATCTAATAGACATTGTGGAGGATGTTGCCATAGGCTATGGCTATGAGAACTTTAAGGCAGAGCTTCCTGAGATAGCAACCACTGGCGAGGAGAACACTATCGAGGTTAGGAGTGGTAAACTTAGAAAGCTTCTCCTGGGCTATGGCTTAACTGAAATTATGAGTCTGATGCTCTCCAATGAGAAGGAAAACTTTGAAAATATGCTTATTAAGGGTGAAGCAGTCACAATAAAAAATCCAATAAGTGAGGAGCACACTATAGTTAGAACCTCCTTACTTCCAAGCCTGCTGAATGTGCTGAGAATTAATAAGCACCACGAGCTGCCCCAGAAGATTTTTGAAATTGGGGATGTAGCAAGGGTTGATAGAGAGCTTCCAGAAGGGGCAAGGGCTGAGAGACATCTCGCTGTAGTGTATATTCATCCCAAGGCTGGGTTTACTGAGATTAAATCTGTGGCAGAAGCTCTAATGAGAGATCTGGATATAAACTATGAGCTAAAGGCCTTTGACCATGGAAGCTTTATACCTGGCAGGTGTGCTGAGATAGTTGTAGAAGGAAAAACCCTGGGCTACTTTGGCGAGCTTCACCCTGAGGTTATTACAGCCTTTGAGCTTGAGTATCCTGTTGTGGCTCTGGAGATTAACCTTGAGCTTTTTTAGAACTTTTTATGGAAGATTTTTGATGCTGCCAGAAGGGAGACTAGGAAGGTCATGCTAAGTGCAGCTATATCAATAGGGATGCCGAAGTAGGGAGGCGGGAAGCCCAGGAGCACTTCTCTCAGAGCATCTATGCAGTAGGATAGAGGGTTTATTTTTGCCAGAATTTTCATCCATTCGGGTAGAATAAATACAGGGAAAAGGGCGCCAGAGGTGAAGAACATGGGCATGATGAGGAGGCTCATTATCAGGTTAAAGCCCTCAAGGCTTTCAATAACACTGGCTATAACAATGCCCAGAGTTAGAAATACAAGGGATGAAAGGGCAATTATTATGAGAGAGTAGAGGGCGCCTGAAAGAGAGAATTCTATTTTGAGAAGGGCCCCAAAAATCAGTATAATTACTCCTAAGAAAAGATTGACTGTGACGCCTCCCAGGAGCTTGCCAGAGATTAAAGCAAAGCTATGAGCTGGAGTGGAGAGTAAAGCTCTGAGGTAGCCAGACTCTCTATCTCTTATTATTGAAATTCCTGAGCGTATTGAAGTTACAAGCACCGCCATACCTATTACTCCAGGAAAAATAAAGGCCTGGTAGTTCACATCCACCCTGCGGAACTGCATTGAGCCTATACCAATTCCAAAGAGTATGAGCCAGAGAAGAGAGGTGGCGAGAGTGCTGAAAATCTGGCTTTTCTCTCTTGTATAGCGCTTCAGGTCTCTCTTCCACATTGCCAGGGTGCAGAGCATGAAATACTTAATTTCCACCCCTCCTTCTTTTTCTACCTGCCTGTATTCTTGGCTGAGGTATCTCCGTTCCTGTTTTTAAGAGGAAGAGTTCAGCCAGGGAGGTCGTCTTTATCTCTACCCTGTCTATATCCTCCTTAACTCTCGCCAGTGTATCAAGAGCCTCCTCTGAGCTTTCTGTGAGCACAACTATTTTGTTCTTGACTCTGATTATCTTTTCAAACTCTCTCTCGAGAACTTCTATAGCTCTTCTGTTTTTAGGAACTATCTTCAGAGTTTCTTCGGGCAGGGCTTTCAGGAGTTCTCCTGGCTTTCCTTCGAGAATAACTCTCCCCCTGTGGAGAATTGCAATTCTACTGCACCTTTCAGCTATATCCATATTGTTGGTGGAGAGCAGGACAGAGGCTTTTTTTGCCTGCTCTGGAAGCTCTGAGATGAGGATTTCCCTCGCCCTGGGATCCAGCCCGAGACTGGGCTCGTCGAGAATTAGATTTTCAGCCTCCACACTCAAGGCTCTTGCTATCTCAACTCTTTTTCTAATCCCTCCCGAGAGGGTTTTCACCAGGTTATCTCTAAACTTCAGAAGCTCAAGTTTTTTAAGATATTTTTCAATCTTTTTCCTTGAAGAGTCAGGAGAAATTCCATAGAGACTTGAGAAGACTTCAAGATTCTCATATACTGTGAGCTTGAAGTCTAAACTCTCGCCCTGAAAGAGGACTGCTCTTTTTTTTCTGGCTTTATTATCACTGGCCTCCAGGCCTGAGATTAACACCTTTCCAGAATCTGGTTTCATCAGGCCAGAAATTATATAGATAAGGGTGGTTTTTCCAGCACCATTTGGGCCGAGAAGGGCAAAAATTTCCCCTCTTTTAACTCTGAGACTCACATCCTTTAAAATAGTTCTTTTGTCCAGAGTCTTGGATACTTTTTCCACCTCAATCATTTCAAACACTTTTTACTATTATTGAAATCATGTTAACCTTTTACTCAAATTTTAAAGCATCAAAGGAGGAATACTAATTCTAAGGAAGGCTTCATTATTAATATTATTCCTGCTTCTGCCTCAGGTGTTTGGTTTAAGCTATGATGAGATAAGAAGTGCGGGTGAGAAATATTCCAAGGGTGAAGCAATTCTTGTTGACGGACCCTTCTATGTTGATGGAAAGCCCTATTATGTCCTTGATTATATGTATCTGGGGGAGAATAGAGGTTCTCTGGTTTACGACCCTGAGAAGGGAGAATTTGTTAAGGACAGGCAAATTATGCGCAAAGTTCTTGCTACAAAGGATTTAAAGCTTTTAACAATAGCTGATCCTCTTTTCTATGCCTTTGGAAATTCTTCCCTTGTAGCGCTTGCGGCTGAGTATGAAGTGCAGAATGTGAGAAATTTTGCCAGCTATGCTGTCCTTGATAATGTTGAGAGGGTTAAGCTTGAGAAGATTCTCCAGAGCTATATAGAGGTTATGAAGGATGTGACAGAGACTTCCAGGATTACTGCCTCTATGCTATACCCGGAGAATTCAATGAGCTTTGAATATTCTCCACAAAAGCCTCATCTTAATGTGAAGATTGAGAGGTCTTCAATTGAAGGCAACTATTCCTATGAGGGCTTTGAATCTCTTGTGAATTCTTATAATAAGCTTCTGGATGATTACTATGCCTTTGGCATTAATCTTGTTGATCTGGCTGGAGAGCTGGAGGAGTATCCTCCGGGCACCACTATAAGAGAAAAGTGGGAGATTGTTATTAGCAAGGAGGATATTATTACAGAGGTGCAGCTTGTAAATGAGAATGCAAAGGAACTGGAGAAGGAAATTAAACTCAGGGAGGAAATTCTCAACAGCGACTACAGCGATTCTATTGCCAGAGCCTATGCCAGGATGGGGGTTAAGTCAGTTTGCGGTCCAAGTTTTATTCTTCTCCTGCCAGCTCTTCTTCTCCTGAGAAGGAGAGTTTCTGCAGCCCTGCTTCTGGTTGGTCTAATTCTAATATCATCAGCCTATGCTCTCTATATTCCGAGTCCTGAGGAGCTTATAACCCATAAGATTTCTGTGGAGGAAGTGAAGAATGTGAGCATAATCCTTGAAGGAAAAGGCATTACTGAGGAAGAGGCCAGGGAGATACTCTCGGGCTTTCCCCTGCTTCTGAAAGGAGAGGGCGTGGTTGTAAGAGGGCCTTACTTCTATGACACCCACGAGGTCTACCTCTTTGAGGTTGTGGATGCAAAGGGCAGTCCAACAGGGGCAGTTTTCCTTGTTGACAGAACTACAGGAAGGCTTGTGGGAAGTCAGAGGCAGGCTTTCCAGCTTATGAAGGCAGGCTTTCTAAAAGAGCTTGTGGAGACAGAACCCATATATCTGAACTTTGACGAGGGGGAAATCAAAAGGATAGCAGAGAATTCCTCTCCGCCCCTGAGCTACTTCCTTGAGAACCTCTCGGAAAGCATAGCCCAGGGTAAAGCTCTTGAGAGGGAGCTTCTGAACAATCTGAGCTTTGACGTTGCCAGAGATCTGGCTCAGGAGTACGCAAGAAGTTTTATGCTCCTCTACAATATAAGAGCTGTGACCTCAGATGAGAAGGCTTCTGAAGTAACCTCTGGCTTCTACGACGAGCTTCTCAGGCTGGAGGCTTATTCAAGGGTTTCGAGAGGAATGACTGCTGAGGAATTCTTTGAGGCAAGAAAAAGCCAGTATCGTGGAAGAAGTATAAACAGAATTCCTCTAATTGCAAGGCTCTCTGCTTTCGGGCTGAATCCTTCCAAGGCTCAGGTGATTCACGACCTTGCAAGTGATTTGATTTATGATAATGTCTACCTCTGGCGTCTGGGAAGGTATGAGAATACAAATCTCTTTGCCAGGTTGTCCTTCAAGGAGGGTACTGTAACAGCACCAGGCTCTTCAAGGAGTGAAGCTGAGGGATGAAGAGAGTTTATTCTTTTCTTATTTTTCTGGCTCTAATTTTTATATACTTCCAGAGCTCTCTGGATTCTGCCCTTACAACATCTGAGGGAAAGGTGCTCTTCTATGAAGGCAAGCCTCTTGTGGTCAGGGGTGGTGAAGTTTATACCTATTCTGGAGAGAAGCTTTCCACTCTCTCGGGGGTAAAGCTTACTGCTGGAGGCCTTCCTGTTGAGGCACCCAGTGAACATCTCGGTGTAAAAGTCTCCCTTGTGGAGGTCAGTCAGGGGTTAAAACCAGTTGTTGTTCAGGATGGCAGGGGTGTGTTTTACTTTAAAGAAGGAAAAAAGCTTGTAACCTCTGACTTTGAGGAGATTGTTGCTGCCGGGAAAAAAATGGAAGTGGAAGAGAGGTATGCTCTGACAGGGGAGTACAAGCTGCTTCTTGAGATATTTTTACTATCAGCTCTTCTGTTCTTTATTTCGGAGCCCCTGGCGGGTGCCTCTGGAATCCTTGCTCTGATATTTACCCAGGGCTACTCTTATGTTGGAAAGGCAGTTTTTAGAGATGCTCTTGTTTTCTTCTTTGCTTACAGCTTTATTCTTGGTTCTATGGACTACAGGAAGTTTTTCAAAAAAGCTTCCGGCTTTACTTCAGTATTTATTTCAGGCATTATATTTACTGAAGAGAGAACCAGACCAGATATTAAAGGTAAATACTATACAGTTCTCTCTGCCAGTGCCTTTCTGCTGCCCATTTCAAGCTTTTACAATCTTTTTCTTTTAGAACTTCTTGGAGAGAATTCACTCATTAAGTGGCTTTATATTTCTCTACCTCTTGCTGCTGTTATTCTTGTACTCTACCTTCTTGCTATAAGAGCTTTAAAACAGAATTTAGATTTCGGCTTTTCTCTGGATTTAAGGTTAGCCCTACCCTTTGCCCTTATCCTTCTGGCAGGCTCTCTCATCGGGTATGGAGCAGCTGCTCTTGCTCTGGCTATTCTTTTCCTTTTGAGAGGAAGAAGTACAAAAATAAGCTCTGAGACTCTTGTTTTTGCTTTTCTTCTTGCTGCTGCTGTACTAATCTATGAGAGTGGTATGGGTTTTTATTTGGCAGGCTTTCTTGAGCATCTATCCTCTCTTCTTCCCTTAAAGAGTTCCTATGCTACTACTGCCCTGCTTCTTATACCCTCTTTAGCTCTTGCCAATATTTTAAGCAAGGGTTATGCTGCTGCTGTAATGCTTCCCACTGCAATCTCTGTATGTGCTCTTAGAGGTGGGGACCCTCTTGCCTATGGTATAGGGGTTTTATTTGCATCTTCTCTTAAATCTGGTTCTGAGGGTAGAGATATTTCAGCAGTTGTTTATTCCTTTGGAATTCTCCTTTCTATTATATATATATCTATAC
>CAZCRG010000066.1:0-9446 GCA_964501105.1 Candidatus Hydrothermarchaeota archaeon
ATCCTGGATGACAAAAAGGCCCGAAGAATTGCAAAGGAGTTGGGGTTAAACGTTATCGGGACACTCGGTATTTTGATTTGGGCTAAAAGGGAGGATTATTACAGAGAAATAAAACCAATTATTAATAAACTTGTAAAATATGGATTTTGGGTAAAAGAAGATGTTGTAAATAAGATTTTGGAAAAAGTTGGAGAATCCACACACATGTGAAAAAATTAGCACGGCACTTATCCTTATAACCCCACCACTATTCGACTCTCCTTTTATCCCTCTATACTTTAAATGTCATAACTGGAGCTCTCTCTTTAAGTGTTCTACAAGTACATCAAAATATTCATAAAAAGTTCTGTATCACTTTATGGCGGAGGTATCTACAAAGGCAGACATCTACTCACCATAGAGTATCTCATCAATCTCCACACTCGCTTTTTCAGTACCTTTTCCCCAATCAACCGGCTTAAGCTGCAACATGCTTCTCCTCTTCTTGGTCTTTTTGTGTTCGTCTAACCACAACTTCATAGCTCCAGTCAAAGCTTTGCCTAGGCTCAAACCCTGTCTTACTGCTTCCGTTTTAAATTTCCTGAAAACCTCCTCACAGAGTGAGAATAACCTCTGTTGATTCTTATTCTACCTCACCCTTCTGCTGAAGTTGGTAACTCTCAGCTCTTCAAGAATCTCCTCTTTATTCACATCAGGGATATCAATTTCCCCAGGAGTATAGGCGCAGTAGGGGTCCTCTGCCAGGTAATCGCCTGTCACAGCGTAGGCTCTTGACCTTGAGCCCCTGCATATGTCGTTGAACTCGCAGATTCTGCACTTCCCCTTTAGCATCTCAGCATTGTGCATATCCTCAAGAATCTTCGCTCCAGAGTAAATCTCATTGAGAGTGTTATCTCTAACATTTCCCAGCTCTATGGGGAGAAAGCTTGAAGGATAAACCTCGCCTTCGTGGGCAACAAATATACCTTTACCGAATTCTTTATTCTTTGCCCTGTAGCTTCCCTTACTCTGGGCAATCTCTGGCTCTGGATACTTCTCCAGAACCTTTGAGAGCTTTTCTCTGAGTTTTCTGTAGAGTTCTCCCTGCTGGAGAACCTCTTCGCTCAACTCTCCAGTTTCAACAAGCTTTCTCAGAACTGCAACCCTTCTGTAGGGCTCAGAACCAGCTATGGCATTTACTACCATAGGTGCTTCTCTCATTATGTCATAAACAAAGTGGAATATGTCCTCATACTCTTCAGGGGTGAGGGCATACTCTTCCTTTGCTCTTCCAGTGGGGATAAGCATGTAGAGATACCAGCCCCTGGCTCCGAGTTTGTAGGCGAGCTCCATTATCTCAGGAAGCTGCTCGGCATTGAACTTTGTGACTGTTGTTAGAAGTCTGAAGGGTAGTTTAATCTCCTGCATAATTTCACAGGCCTTTAGAAGCTGCCTGAAGGTTCCTTCAACTCCCCGAAAGCTGTCGTGAGTTGCCTCATCCTTACCGTCTATGCTCAGGGCAACAACATCAACACCAGCCTCTTTGAGCTTTTCAATATTTGTCCTGTTCAGTAAAGGGGTTGTGCTTGGTGCTATAGTAGTAGGTATGCCCTGCTCTTTTGAATATTTTATAAGCTCAAAGATATCATTGCGCATTAAGGCATTGCCGCCTGTAATTCTTAGCACAGGGTAGGGCTTTTTGAATTCGGCAATCTGGTCTATAAGGGCAAAGCCCTCTTCAGTGGTTAGCTCTCCCGGGTCAGGTTTAGTCTTTGCTGAGGCCTTGCAGTGCTTGCATCTAAGTCCGCAGGCAATTGTTGATTCCCACATTACAGAAACTGGCTTCTTGGCCATTTGTATTCCTCCATCCAGAGGGCAAGGGTAACAATGTAAAGTTGGTATTTGCCTAGAGAGTTTCAGATTTGGTGCTTTCTGCATTTTCAAGGCTTCTAAAATTTTTGACCAGATAGTAGCCAATGCCAAGCCAGTAAGTTATATAGGCAAGAACTTCAGTCAGCGAGGGGTTGCCGTTGTATCCTATTAGAGATTTCAGCAGGCTCCCAAGGGCTCCCTTCTCATGGAGCAATGGATAGCTTCCATCTTCCTTGGGCTCTGGATTTATGTCCCAGACATGCTCAATCACAGGAGGCACTATGCCAGCTTCATTAAGCTCATGCACACCATAGGCTACTAAGCCAGAGGCAAAGATCACCAGAATAACACTGGTATACTTGAAAAACTTTGCATAGTTCAGTCGGTATATGCCAGTGAACATTGCAGTACTCAGAAGAATTACACCAGACAGGCCTGCTGCAAGACCTAAAAGAGTTTCCGAAGGGTCTCTGGCAGCCATGGCTCCCAGAAATAACACTGTTTCAAGGCCCTCTCTGAAGACTGTCAGAAAGGCTAGAGCAGCTATCCCAAGGGTGGAACCTCTACTTAGCGAGGAATCTATCCTGCTGTGTAGTTCACCCTTTATATTCTTTGCCTGCCCTGCAAAGATAATTATCATATAGGTGAGTACTGCAGCAGCACTTATGCTTGCTATGCCCTCAAAGATTTCCTGAGCCCTGCCTTCAAGACCGCCATAGACAAGCATAAAAAGGGCTCCAGCAATTGCGCTGACTAAAATAGCCCCTGCTACTCCTGCAAATAGATACCTGTACAGGTCTTCTCGTTCTATCTTCTTGAGATAGGCGGCGACTATTCCGACTATTAAAGCAGCTTCAAGAGCTTCTCTAAAGGTTATAACAAAGCTTGCAAACATTTCCATCACCTCATTAGGTTTACCTAATTAGGTAAGCCTAATTCACTAGGGCAAAGTTTTCTGCACACAGGAAAGTTTTATATTCCTATCACTAAAATCAGTAATATGGACTCAACAATTTTTGAGCTTACCTCCTCAAAGTACTTCAATGCTTTACTAATCTTCGTAATCTTTTTATTTCTCGCTAAATTTGTGGACATTTTTGTGGTAAGGTATTTAAAGAAAATAGCTTCAAAAACAAGCTGGCGTTTTGATGATAGAATAATTGAACTTCTTCATCGCCCTGTTTTCTTTTCAATATTGATAGCTGGTATTCTTGAGGCTACCTATTTCATTTCTCCACCGGAAAGGGTTGTATTTTATATTTCAGGGAGTTTTAAATCTATAGGCGCTATAATATGGGCAGTTGCCCTTTACAGGCTAAGTTCAATTTTTGTAAAGTCTCTACCAGAAAAAATAGTATTCTTTTCAGAACTTGAGAGAGAGTTTCTCCCACTCTTTGAGAATATATTTAAGGCTCTAATTATTGGCGCAGCAGTCATGGCAATTCTCTCAGTGTGGCAGCAGGATATTACTCCAATCCTTGCTTCAGCAGGAATTGCTGGTTTTGCAGTAGCCTTTGCTGCAAAAGACACAATAGCCAACTTTTTTGGCGGTATAAGTGTCTTTATGGACAAGCCCTACAAGATAGGCGATTATGTGATTCTTGACTCCGGAGAGCGTGGCGAAGTTGTTGCCATAGGGCTTAGAAGCACAAAAATTCTCACAAGGGATGAGGTGCTTATAAGCATCCCTAACTCCATAATGGCAAATTCAAAGATTATCAACGAAAGCGCTCCCCGACCCAGGTTTAGAGTCAGAATTCCACTGGGAGTTGCCTATGGCACTGATGTTGATCGAGTGGAGGAGCTTCTCATTAACATAGCCCTTGAGAATGAGTATGTGGTCAAGGATCCCAAGCCAAGGGTAAGGTTCAGAAGGTTTGGAGATTCAGCTCTGGAATTTGAGCTTCTCGCCTGGGTAATAGAGCCCCGCTACAAAGGCAGAGCTATTCACATTATCAACAAGGAAATTCACACTCGCTTTGCTGAAGAGGGTATAGAGATACCCTACCCGAAGATGGACATTAATCTCAGTAAGTAAACTTTAATAATAATTTCTATAAACTTTACATTGGTAGTTTTTGCTATGCATAGGAAAACATTTATAATGAAAAATCGTGATAAATACCTTAGACATTTGTCGTAGAGGTGAAGGTATGAAGTTAGCTTATGTTGGATTGCCCTGCCAGCTTCAGGCTTTAAGAAAGCTTCAGTTTTTCTCTAAAGAACTGGAGCAGGACTGGGCTAACAAGATAAATCTGAGTATAGGCCTCTTCTGCAGGGAAAACTGGGCCTATACCTGCTTCAGAGCCATGGTGGAGGATGACTTTGGAGTTAAGCTCAGTGATGTGGAGAAGTTCGACATTAAGAAGGGAAAGATAATTGGCATTGCAGGAGGAGAAACTGTTCTCAGCATCCCCCTGCCCGAGTCCAAACCCTTCGTCAGAGTTGGCTGTCAGGTATGTCTTGACTTCAGTGCAGAGTTCTGCGACCTGAGTGTTGGTGCTGTAGGTACTCCAGCAAAAACCAGTACAGTCATAGTGAGAACAGCCAGGGGCATGGAGTTTTTGAAGGCTGCTGAGAAGGAGGGCTACATTGAGGTGAAGCCCCTAAGTGAGGTTAAGCCGGGAGTAAAGCTGGTTAAGAAGCTCACAGACGAGAAGAGGGAAGAGAATCTTGAAGAAGCCAAAGTCAGAGAGAAGGCAGGCTTTCCGGCTAAGCACATAGCTACTATGGGCTCGGAGAATATGGAGGAGATAGTTAAGGAGGCAAAGGGAAAGACCTTTGCTGACCTGGAAAAAGATGTTATTGATGCTGGAATGTGTATCTCCTGCGGCACCTGTGTTGCAGTTTCACAGGGCAAACTGAAGATGGACGAGGAGAGGCCAAAGCTGATTGGTGAGGATTCTCAGGAACTCTGGAAGAGTTATCTTGCCTGTCCCAGGACATCACTGCCAGTTGTTGCCATGAGTGATGACTTTTTCAAAAATGAGGAGAATCTCAATGTGGACAACCTCGGGCGCTATATAGACATTTTTGCAGTTAAGGCTACTGAGAAGGCAGGCCTCAAAAAGTGGCAGGATGGAGGAGCAGTGACTGCCATACTTGCCTATGCCATGAAGGCAGGTTTAATTGATGTTGTGGTCTCTGCAAAGCACAATCAGTGGAAGCCAGAGCCGGCTGTAAGCTCAAATCTTGAGGAGCTTTACGAGAGTGCAGGTACAATTTATTCCTATGTAACAAATATGCCTGAGCTTCGCAGGGAGGCTGAGAAATGAAGGAGATAAGATTCCACGGCAGAGGCGGTCAGGGTGCAGTTACTGCTGCAGACCTCCTTGCCATGGCAGCCTTCTTTGATGGGAAGTATTCTCAGGCTTTCCCGAGTTTTGGAACAGAGAGGAGAGGTGCTCCTGTTACAGCCTTCGCCAGAATTAGCGACAGCTTCATAAGAATTAGGTCTCAGATTTACTCCCCTGACTATGTTGTTGTTCAGGACCCAAGCCTTCTAGAGGTGATAAATGTAACTCAGGGCATAAAGGCAAGTGGGAAGGTTTTAATAAACACAGAGAGAAAGCCTGAGGATCTAGCCCTTGACACTGAGGCTGAGGTTCACACCATAAATGCAACAAAGATAGCTCTTGACGTTCTGGGCGTGCCCATTGTGAATACAGCCATGATAGGCGCCTTTGGTGCTCTGACAAAGGAAGTATCTCTTGAATCAATAAAAAAGGCTGTGGAAAGGAGGTTCCCTGAGAAACTGGCTGTGAAAAATGCAAAGGCAGTGGAGGTTGCCTATAAGGAGATGGAGGCACAGTTATGAAGCTCAATATGGGTGCAATAATCACTGAACCAAGGAGCTCAAGGAATAATAAAACAGGTGGATGGAGAGTCTTCAAGCCTGTAATACATATGGAGGAGTGCATAGACTGCGGCACCTGCTGGATTCTCTGTCCGGATGCCAGCATAATTAAAGAAGGCAGGGAGTATAAGGTTAATCTGGACTACTGTAAGGGCTGCGGGATTTGCTCCAATGAGTGTCCTTCAGGTGCCATAGAACTTGTTCTGGAGGAGAAGTAAATGGCCACAAAAGATGTTATGCACGGCTCCCGTGCTGTTGCTGAGGCTGTTAAGCTCTGCAGTGTTAATGTAATAAGTGCTTATCCCATAACTCCTCAGACCCATATAGTGGAGGATCTGGCAGAGATAATTGCCAATGGCGAGCTTGATGCAGAGTATATAATGGTTGAGAGTGAGCACACAGCTATGAGTGCCTGTATAGGAGCCAGTGCCACAGGGGCAAGGGTATTTACTGCCACGTCTTCTCAGGGTCTTGCCTATATGCATGAGGTTCTATGGATAGCCTCAGGGATGCGCCTGCCCATAGTTATGGTTAATGCGAACAGAGCCTTAAGTGCTCCAATAAATATATGGAATGACCAGAGCGACAGTATGTCAGAGAGAGACTCCGGCTGGATTCAGATCTATGTGGAGACCAATCAGGAGGCTCTTGATTCTGTGATTCAGGCTTACAAAATTGCAGAAAACAAAGAGGTTCTTCTACCAGTTATGGTGTGCATGGACGGCTTTGTTCTAACCCATACAGTTGAGCCCGTTGAGATTCCTGATAAGGAGAGTGTTGAGAAGTTCTTACCACCTTATGAGCCCCTATATGCTCTGGACACTGAAAATCCTTTAACTATGGGCTCACTTGGAGACCCCAGCTACTATATGGAGTTCAGGAAGCAGCAGCAGGAGGCTATGGAAAGAGCTCTCAATGTCGTTGAAGAGGTTGATAGGGAGTTCAAAGAGGTCTTTGGAAGAGGCTATGGAATTATTGAGGGTTACAATTTGGATAATGCTGAGATTGTTCTTGTAACTCTCGGCTCTGTAGCAGGAACAATAAAAGAGGTTATAGACAGCCTGGGCGATAGTAGAGTTGGCCTTCTGAAAATTAGACTCTTCAGACCCTTCCCCAAAGAGGCTGTGATCAAAGCTTTAGCCAGGGCTAAAGTGGTGAGTGTTATTGAGAAGGATGTCTCTATAGGCCTTGGTGAAGGTGCCCTCTTCTCAGAGCTGAAGGGTGTACTCTACAACAGTGATCTCAAGCCTAAAGCTCTGGGCTTTGTGGTTGGTCTTGGCGGCAGAGATGTCACTCCAAAGAATATTAAAGAAATAATTGAGATTTCCACCAGAGCCTTAGAGGGTAAGGAAGTTGATGAAGTTGCCTGGATTGGTTTGAAGGAGGAACAGCTATGAAGGTTGTCGCTGACATTCCAAGTTATGTTAAATGCAGAGGCGTCTGCGAGGCAAGTTTGAGTGCCAGCAGGTGCTTCAAGTTCAGACAGAATGTTAAGGAGGTAAGCGATGAAGAGCTCTTTGCTCAGGGCCATAGAGCCTGTGCGGGCTGTGGCTGTGCTCTTGCCATAAGGCTTGCCCTTAAGGCTTCTGGGAAGGATGTTATTGCAACTCAGGCTACTGGCTGCATGGAGGTTGTGAGCTCACCCTATCCAGAGACTGCCTGGGGAGTGCCCTGGGTACATGTTGCCTTTGAGAACTCTGCAGCTGTTGCCAGTGGTGTGGAGGCAGCTTTGAGGGCTCTGGGCAAGAAGGACAGGGTAAAGGTTATAGCCTTTGGCGGTGACGGCGGTACTGTTGATATAGGTTTTCAGGCTCTGAGCGGTGCCCTCGAGAGGGGCCACGACTTTGTATATATCTGCTATGACAATGAGGCTTATATGAACACAGGAATACAGCGCTCAGGCTCAACACCCTATGGAGCCAGTACAACCACATCACCTCCTGGAAAAGAGAGCTTTGGCAACAAAACCTTCAAGAAGGACATGCCCAGTATAGTTGCTGCCCACGGCATACCCTATGTAGCAACAGCCAGTGTTGCCTTCCCTCTGGACTACATGGAGAAAGTCAAGAAGGCTCTGGAAGTTGAAGGCCCGGCTTATATTCAGGTTCATGCTTCCTGCACTCCCGGCTGGGGAATACCCAATGAGAAGAGCATAGAGGTTTTGAGGAAGGCAGTAGATTCAGGAATGTGGGTGCTCTATGAGATTGAAAATGGTGAAGGCAGAGTTACCTACAAGCCAGCCAAAAAGGTGCCTGTGAAAGAGTACCTGAAGATGCAGAAGCGCTTCAGACACCTGACTGAGGAGCAGATAGAAGAGATTCAGGCTTTTGTTGATGGAAGGTGGAGTGAGCTCTTCGGAGAGTGAGTAAATGAAGCTCCAGGGTGTTGAGATTGATGATACCTTTGCCGAGGCCTTTGATGCCTGGTACTCTCGTTTTTTAATCACAGCCATAAATAGAAAGTGGGCTGAAAATGCTGCCAGAGATGCAACAGGCTTTGGAACCTCCATGATAGGGTGCTCCTCAGAGGCTGGTATTGAGGGCTTCTACTCCCCTGCTGAAACTCCTGATGGAAGGCCTGGAGTAGGGGTTGCAATTTATGCAGCCAAGAAAAAGCTTGAGAAGGAGCTTATAAACAGAATAGGCCAGTGTGTTCTGACATCGCCGACAGCCAGAGTCTTTGCCCTCGGCGAAGGGGAAGAGAGTCTCGACATTGGCTATAAGATGAAGTTCTTTGGCGATGGCTACGAGGAGATTCGAGAGAGCTACGGCAGGGAAATTATAGCAGTACCCATTATGATGGGTGAGTTTGAGATCGAAAAAAACCTGCCCATAGGTAAAGGCGTTGCCGGGGGCAACTTTATTATTCTTGCCCAGAATCAGGCTTCAGCTCTTCTTGCCGCTGAGGCTGCAGTTGAAGCTATAGAAAAAATAGAGGGAGTGATTACACCCTTCCCTGGAGGCGTTGTAGCCAGTGGTTCTAAGGTGGGCTCAAAAAAGTACAAATTTATGCATGCAACAACTAACGAGAAGTTCTGCCCCACTCTCAAGGATAAGATTGAAGAGTCTGCCCTTACCGAAGATGTTGGAGCTGTGGCTGAGATTGTAATAGATGCCATAAGCGAGGATAAAGCAAGAGAGGCCATGAAGGCTGGAATAGAAGCTGCTGTTAGAGTTCAGGGAGTTAAGAAGATTACAGCTGGCAACTATGGTGGCAACCTTGGTAAGGTGCACATCCACTTAAGAGAGCTATTTTAAAATGAAAGTTGCTCTGGCTCAAATTGATATAGCTCTGGGCAATAAAGAAGAGAATCTCAGAAAGGTCAAAAAGGTACTTAAAAGCACAGAGGCAGAGCTGGTACTCTTCCCAGAGCTTTTTACCACAGGCTTTGACTTTGAAAATCTTGAAGCTCTGGCTGAGAGTATCCCTGGCGAGACCACTGAATTTCTGGGCAGACTTTCTAAAAACAGGCTGATTGCTGGCACCCTGCTTGAGAAGAAGGAAGGAAAACTCTACAACACCTTTGTTGTTTTAAGCAATGGTAAACTTCTTGCTGCCTACAGGAAGATTCACCTATTTGACAGAGAAAAGGAGTTCTTTGAGGCAGGGGATATGCCAGTGCTTTTTTCCTATAAGGGAACAAACTATGGGCTCAGCATCTGCTATGATATTAGATTTCCTGAGCTTTACAGGGAGCTTATAGGGCTTGGTTCAGAGGTTTTACTTCTAAGTGCAGAGT
>CAZCRG010000067.1:0-9212 GCA_964501105.1 Candidatus Hydrothermarchaeota archaeon
GTTATATAGAGGTGAAGAAAATCCTTTCTCCTTTCCTCCTCTGGAATTATATCCCTCATCAGTTCCATAAAATAAAAGCCGTCATAGAGTAGCCCTGGTGCACTCTTTCCCCTTAGAATGCCCTCCTCCAGCTTAATCTCAACAGGAAAAGGCTTATTCTTCTTGAAGGGTTTTGATATATCCACAACTCTTAGCTCAGCAATTTTTCGAGCCACATGCTTGGCGTCAAAATCAAAATGGGAGAAGAAGTCCTCCCTGAGTTCAACCTCAAAATTGAAGGTTTTTTTGATATAAGCCCCCAGCTCCTCAAGGTTCACCTCTGCATGGGGGCTTCTATACAAGAAAATTTTACTGCTCATTCAGCATTTCTAAGGCAACTTCAGCGGCCTTCTTTCCTGAGAGCAGCATGGCTCCAAAGGTTGGACCCATTCTTGGCAGCCCATAGACAGTCGAAACTGCCATACCTGCAACTATAAGCCCTGGGTAAGCCTCGCCAGTGTACTCAACTATGGCATCCTCGCTCTTCTCAACCCACATGGCTCCAAAGCCCTTGGTTTCCATAAGCCCACGAGACACAAGAGCTTTAACTACTTCTGCGTCATGCCCGGTGGCATCTATAACCACCTTACTCTGAAGCGAAACAGGGTCCACGCAGGTAATCTCTCTGGGAAGAGCAGATATGGGAGTCCAGTTTATAACGACACCTGAGACTTTATTGCCCTCTCTCAGGACCACGTCGTCAACCTTTGTCATATTCAGAATCTTAACTCCAGCATCGCAGGCAGCGCCTATGAGCTTTGAGCAGGCATGGGGCCCATCTGTAACATAGAGACCTTTAACATACTCCTCATAGGGCACTCCTATTTCATCAAGAACAGAATTTCCCGGGGCTCTAACTGTGATTTTATTCATCAGATAGCCACCTATCCAGAAGCCCCCGCCGAGGTAGTTGTTTCTCTCAATAATTAAGGTCTTAACTCCTCTCTTTGCCAGCTCTCTACCTGCAACTAAGCCACTTGGTCCGCCGCCAACAATTATGACATCACTTTCAGTGTGCTCTGAAAGCATTCCTGAGAAGCCTTCAACTATAGCTTTGGTAACATCCTTCTCCTCAATCTTCTCAAACAGCATATTATCACCTTAACCTTTTAAGCCACTGGTAATGGGTAACCACCAAAGAGATTTTTATAGTTCATGCCCGTGGGTACCTTCCACCACCTTAATCTCAGGGTAGTTCTTATTTATATACTCCTTAACCTTTTTCCAGACCTGATGGGGGCACACAGGAGGAATCTTTCCTGTGCAGAAGGCGCAGGCAGCTTCATGAGCGCTCTTTTCATCCACTCCGGGAGCTACACACTTGATCATCTCCTTGGCTTCTTCCACAGACACCTTCTTGAGGTCAACCTCCATAAACTCCTTCATCATCTTCTCCCTTGTTAAACAGGTGGACAGAAAGAGAACATCAAGGCCATGCTGCGCCATTGTATCAGCTATCTTCTCAGCTCTCTTCCCAGGGCAGCCCCCACAGGTGGTGACTGCTACAAGCTCAAGCCCCTGCTCAGAGAACTGCTTTGCCATTCCCTTATAATTGTGAACAGAATCCATGCAGTCTGTCATGGGGCAGACTTCCTGCATCAAATCACAGCGCATAATGCCTGCCCTGAGTTTCTTCTTTTCCTTATCTCCTGCATCTTTACCAGTCATACTTTTAATAACTTTCTGTAACATTAGTGTAAATTTAAAATATTGATTTAATCTCAAAAATAAGCAAGTTCCTACCCTATTCTACTGCACTATCAGAATTTCTTACCCCTGACTTTATTCAAATCAAACTGTGCAGTGCTTGCTATAGCCATAACAGCTAACACACCAGCCTGAACAGGGTCTGTAACCACAAGGTCAGCCACTTGAGGCACTGTACCTGCCATGTTTAGAGAGATTACAGGAATACCATAGTCAGCCTTCAGCTCTTGCACAGCCTTGGTAATCTCGCCTCCCATGAGAGAACCTGCAAGAACAAGAACAGCAGCTCTGTGAAGCCTTCCCACTGCGGCAACAGCCTCAGCTATCTTCTTCTCTCCAGCCAGAGGTATAGTGTCAACGCTTATGCGCTCCCCTCTGAGGTTATGCCTGTCAGCCTCACTCACAGCACCAAGAACAACCTGCGAAACCTGGGCTCCACCGCCGATAACAATTACCCTCTTCCCATAAATCTCCTCAAAGGTTCTATAAATTTCAACCTCAACAACACTCTCTATGCCCTCGAGGAGCTTCTTTAACTTCTCCACATCCTTAACGCCTGCCAGCTCAAAGTAAATCTGAACCTCCTCTTCCATAAGGAACTGCTGTATATAAGTAATATTGACATCCTGTTCTGCAATAACTGTAGAGATATCCCTCAAAAGCCCCTTTCTGTCTGTCGCAAAAACACTAATACCAATTGTATCCATAATATCACGCCGACAGTTCTATACCATAGGAAGTTATAGAAAACTTGAAGCTTCCAACTACATGCTTTGTTCCGCGCATCTTTCTTATGGAAATCTTTCTAAGTTCAGTCTCTGGGTCAAGACGGAGGGTAATTACTCCATCAAATACATAAGTTTCAAGAGGAAATTCCTCAATACCAATTTTAGAACTTTTTGCCTCTGTTATAATCAGGGAGGTTACATCTCTTCTGCTCATGTGGTGGGAAAGTTGTAAAAGCTTCCTTCTCTTCTCAAATTCATCCCTTGCATACAAACTCATTACTGCCAGAGAATCAACCACGAGGCGCTTGGCATCTATGGCTGAAATAGCTTCTTTTAGGTTTGCAATTAGGTTATCGACGTCTAAGCCTTCTCTCAGGGTTTCAGTATCAATATCATCTCTAACTATATAGTCAACAGCATCCATAATTACAAGCTTTCCTTCCTCTTCTAAAATATCGAGTTCCCATCCAAAGTTTTTCATATTCCGTCTTATTTTTTCTGGAGATTCTTCAAAGGTTATGTATATTCCAGGCTCTTCGTACTCTGTAGCACCGGCAATTAAGTATTGCATTCCAAATATTGATTTGCCACTCCCTGGCCCACCTATTATTAAAATTGAACTTCCCTTTGGATAGCCTCCTATGGCGAAAAGACCATCCAGACCGGGAATTCCTGTTCTTACAGCTTCCATACTTCACCCCATAATAACTTTTCCAGCAAGTCTTAGCCCCTTCAATTCAGGTCTGGCTAATATTGCTATGTCACCAGTCTTGTATACTACTGGATTATTTATCTCTATTATTAATTTTCCTGAATCCTTTATATCTTTTATTGTACAGGCTTCATAAAACAGCCCCAGAGAGATCATGCACTTCTGCCCCACCTTAATATCCTCCTTAAAGAAGGGGCTCTTTTCAAACTTCACCTCCATCTCTTTCCCAGTCTTCAGAGGAGAGTCCTCTTCAGCCAGAAGATAGCCTCTTTCAAGCTCTTCAGTTTCAACACCCTTCAGAGACAGCCCCACTCTATCCCCGGCTTCAGCTTTTTGAACATCCTCATCATGTATCTGAATGGACTTCACAAGAACCTCTCTGTTGAGGGGGAAAACTCTGAGCTTCTGGTACTTCTTTATCTCCCCGCCTTTCACCACACCAAGGACAACTGTGCCAACACTTTTCACCTTAAAAAAGTGGTCTATAGAAACAAGAGGAAAGCCGCTGTTGCCAGCTTCAAAATTGCCAAGAGCTTCCATTATAGCATTGAACTCCCTCTCAACTATACTGTAATTCTCAGCCACAGTACCCTTAATTATCTTCTTCAACTGGTCCTCTGGAAAGTTCTCAAGAATTATTAAGCCCTGCTCCATATTTAAAAGGTCCAGAGCAACAAGAGTCTCGCCCAGCTCGGGAGTAAGAGCTGAGACTTTCAAAATTGCTGCATCAGCCATATTTATTGACTGGAGAAGGGAGGATAGCTTCTCAGGATAAGTATGGGGCTCGACAAAAGAGTAAAGCCTGCCATTGTGCTTCCTGTTGTAGAGAGTAATATCGCTCTTAGTTCCTCTTTTGCCAAGAAGTTTTCCCAGGTCTTCATCACCAAGTAAGACTACAGTAAGAGACTGCATGCTCACTGCTATAATAAAGAGATTTATAAATGTTATGCTTGCTCTTAAGCTTGATATCATGACCCAGCTGACATCTGCAAGAAGAGGAGAGATCACTCAGGAGCTAAAAGATGTGGCAGAAAAAGAAGGTATTAGTAAAGAAAAGCTCCTGAGGAGAGTGGCAAAAGGTAAAGTGGTTATCCCAAAGAATGTTAATAGAGAAATAGAACCCATTGGGATAGGCAAAGGTCTAAGAGTCAAGATTAATGCCAATATAGGCACCTCTCCTGACTATGTGGATATAGATACTGAAATTGAGAAAGCTAAAGTTGCCCTTAAATATGGTGCAGACACAATTATGGACCTGAGCACTGGAGGGGACCTGAAAGAGATTAGAAGACATTTTCTTGAGATGGATGCTCCTCTGGGTACAGTTCCAGTGTATGAAGCTGCTGCCTTTGCCGAAAGAGAAGGTTCACCTGTTGTTGACCTGAACAGCGATATCTTCTTCAGGGTTATTGAGGAGCAGGCAAAGCAGGGCGTGGACTTTATGACAGTCCATGCAGGAATTACTTCTGAAGCTATTGAAAAGCTGAGAAAGCAGAAGAGGCTTACGGGCATTGTTAGCAGAGGTGGTGCAATTATTGCTGCCTGGATGAGCCACAACAGTGAAGAGAACCCCTTCTATAAGGAATACGACTACCTTCTGGAGATAGCAAAGGAGTATGATGTAACTCTAAGCCTTGGTGATGCTCTTCGCCCCGGAAGTACCCATGATGCAACTGATAGGGCTCAGGTTCAGGAGCTAATAATTCTGGGGGAGCTTGTTGAGAGGGCAAGAGAGGCAGGTGTTCAGGTTATGGTCGAGGGGCCAGGGCACATGCCTTTGAATCAGATTGAAGCAAATATTATTCTTCAGAAGCGCCTATGTAACGATGCTCCCTTCTATGTCCTCGGTCCCCTTGTAACAGATATTGCTCCAGGCTACGACCACATCTCTGGTGCTATAGGCGGTGCTATTGCAGCTTTAGCAGGGGCAGATTTTCTGTGCTATGTTACACCAGCAGAGCACTTAGCTCTGCCTGACATTGAAGATGTGCGCCAGGGAGTTATAGCCAGCAAGATTGCAGCCCATGCAGCAGACATAACAAGAGGCATAGATGTGGAGAGAGATAATGAAATGTCAAGGGCAAGATTCGAGCTGGACTGGGAGAAGCAGTTCGCCCTGTGCCTTGACAGAGAGAGAGCAGAGGAATACAGGAGCAGAAGGGGGCCAAGAAAAGAGGAAAAAACCTGCAGTATGTGCGGCAGCTTCTGTGCCATGAAACTCTCAGGCTCCTTTCTTTAAAGAGGTCTTTCTTTCACAATCAGCTTTCTATTATTCATTCTTTAGCCTGGGGAACTCTATGAGGAGAACTTTCGCTTTCTAAATCTCAAAGGCAGTTGGAGACCATGCTCGGCTTTTTATTCAATAAATGAAAATACATGGCGAGAATCTGAGCATGAAGGAAAAGGACTGGGATTATAAACACACTGGTACTGGCTCTCACATAGTGCTCCGAAGCTCCAGTGCAGATAGATAGTTTTGTTTTTCTGGTAAATTCTTCAGCAGCCAAGTAGCTATGAGAAAATATATATCCTGGTGATTGTATTTAATAATTAAAAAAGGTAGGGTAGGAGCGGAAAAATTGAGTACTGATATCAAACTGTGGAGTAAAGAGACAGAGAAGGACTTTTTTATTAAATCCTTACAGATAGCTTCGCCTGAGAAATTGTTTTATTTGACAGAAGATGGGAGATATCTAGCCTACTGGCCAAAAGATTACAGAGGCAGGAAGACAACCCTCCAGAGTAGAAATGCCTTTATTGGAGCCTATACTGAAAAATGGTCTCAGAAGATTCTGGCTAAAATAGCTGAAGACTTTAATGGGTTTGCAGTTAGAAATGTTGTGTGTGAAGGGCTGGGACTCACTAGGGCATCTCCTGCTGATGTGGCAATATGTAAGACTAACTCAAATTTTCAAAAACCAGAAGATATAATCGCTATATTTGAGGTTAAGATGTCTATAGTCTGGAACTGGGAATTAATAAAAAATAACACAAATTATTCCTTAAAATGTCTTGGTGATTACAGGACTCATAATGGAAATCCTGGGTTGCTTAGGTCAGATACTGTGCTTAAAGCTATCGGTAAGAGTTTAAACATAAGAATTTCCTCATTAAAATCTTCAAAAATACCTATTATAATTCTTGGAAACACACCAATCACAAAAAGTTACTACACAAAGGTAGACAACATTAAGAGATATGGGATTATTCAGAGCTTTTTTTCATTAAATCCAGAACCTCTTGATAATAATGGAGAAAACATTAAATTCACACCAGGTAAAGGATTTTTCAGATTTGATACATTTTCGGAATTTAAGAACCATATTCTTGATTTACTCAGCGAAGAAATGTATTTCTTTGCTGGGATGAAAGATAAGAGGAAACTGGGAGAAATCATAGAAGCTGCAAGTAGGGAGTATTCTTATGAGAAGAAAGCAGAAAAATTTCTCGAGTTGATCAGGAAGGATGAAGATGAAAAAGAATTATAAGAAAAATGGAACAAAAACCAGTTCTTTTGGTAGTCCTGGGAGGATAAGTCATGATTCTTCCAGATTTTACAGCAGCCGCCTTTATGAAGGCTTGCCTATTGAAAAAGAAAAGGTGGAATTTACTGAGAATATAATCTGTGAAGAGAATGTAAATAAGATATTTTGCAAAACCAGTGAAAAAATGGAGGAGCTGCCTGATAACAGTGTTCATCTCATGGTAACCTCTCCACCCTACAATGTTGGTAAAGAGTACGATAGAAACCTGACTCTCCAGGAGTACAGAGAATTTTTATCGAGAGTATGGAAAGAGGTTTACAGAGTGCTTGTACCAGGTGGTAGAGTATGTATAAATATAGCCAACTTAGGAAGAAAACCTTATATTCCTTTGCATGCCTTTATTATTGAAGATTTTATTAAACTGGGTTTTCTCATGAGGGGGGAGATAATCTGGAATAAGGCTTCCACTTCAAGCCCATCAACAGCCTGGGGAAGCTGGCGTTCTGCAAAAAATCCTGTCCTTAGAGATATTCACGAGTATATCCTTGTTTTTTCAAAAGACACCTTTTCAAGGGCAAATCCTGAAAATAGGAGGTCTACCCTCACGAAAGAAGAGTTTCTTGAATATACTAAAAGTGTGTGGACATTTGGTGCAGAATCTGCCAGAAAGGTAGGTCATCCGGCTCCATTCCCTGTAGAACTTCCCCTGAGATGCATAAAGCTATACACATTTGAAGGTGAAGTGGTTCTGGATCCATTTATGGGAAGTGGTACTACAGCTATAGCAGCTTTGATGACAAATCGCAATTATGTAGGATATGAAATAGAGGAAGAATATGTGAAACTGGCGGAGGAGAGGATTGGTAAATTCCTGGATAGTAAGAAACAGAGGAAATTGACTGAGGTGCTGAGGGTGCCAGAGTAAGATGCCAGAGTATCTTCCCCACTTTTCTTTACTTTGTTAATACTTCCCGAACCTCAGAAGAAGCTCATGGGGAAAGATTTAAAAACCCCCTGAGATAATCTAAGCTAAACTCTCATTTTCTGAGAGTATTTTGAAGATGTTAAAATAGGGTAAACCAAAAATTCAGGATGAAGCCGATGAAAGGAGGTAGATGAATGGCGAAAATTTATGTTAGATTTGAGACTCCAAAGGAGCTTGCTGATAAGGCTTATGAGGCTGTTGAACTTGCCAGAAGTACAGGTAAGATTGGCAAGGGTGCCAATGAGGTAACAAAATATGCAGAAAGGGCTCAGGCAGCCTTGGTGGTGATAAGTGAGGATGTTGAGCCCGAGGAGATAGTTGCGCACCTGCCAATTCTCTGTGAGGAGCGCGGCATACCCTATATATATGTGCCTAGTAAGCTGGAGCTGGGTAAAGCCTGTGGCTTATCAGTGAATGCCTCAACAGCCTGTATAGTGACACCCGGCAAAGCTAAAGAGCTGGTTGAGGAGATAGCAGAAAAAGTTTCTGCTCTGAAGAAGTGAGACTATGGCAAAGGAAGAGGAAAACCCTGGATTTCCTGCTGAAGTTGTGGAGCTTGTAGGAAGAACAGGCATGACAGGTGAGATTATCCAGGTGAAGTGCAGAATCCTGGAAGGCAGGGATAAGGGCAGAATTATTAGAAGGAATGTCAAGGGACCAGTGAAGCTTGGCGATATTATAATACTCATGGAAACAGAGCGCGAGGCAAAAGAACTCAAGGTGCCATAGGAGGTTAGCTAAATGCAGGAAAGAGTTTGCTCCTTCTGCAAGGAGAAGATAGAACCTGGAACAGGCAAAATGTTTGTTAAAAGGGATGGCACCATCTTCCACTTCTGCTCCAGTAAGTGTGAGAAAAATATGCTTGGTCTGGGCAGAAATCCTCTTAAAGTTAGATGGGTCAAAAAGGTAAGGGCCTAAAAGAGGTGCTGCCATGGAGAGAACCTTTGTCATGGTTAAGCCTGATGGCGTTGCCAGAGGTTTAACAGGTGAGGTTATCTCAAGAATAGAGAGAAAGGGGCTCAAAATAGCTGCCATGAAGATGATCATGGTAAGCAGGGAGCTGGCTGAGAAGCACTATGAGGAGCACAGAGAGAAGCCCTTTTACTCTTCCCTGGTTTCCTATATAACCTCAGGCCCTGTGGTAGCTCTGGTGGTTGAAGGTAGAGAAGCTGTGAAGGTGGTGAGAAAGCTCATAGGTGCCACTGACCCAAAGGAGGCAGAGCCGGGAACAATAAGAGGCGATTTTGCTCTTGATATAGGTAGAAATGTTGTCCATGCCTCTGACTCCAGTGCTTCTGCAGAGAGAGAATTAGGACTATACTTCAGTGAAGAGGAGATCCTTGAATATTCGAGAGCTGATGAGGACTGGCTCTACGAGTAATATATAGGAACCACCAGCGGGTTCCTATTACCTCCTGCGACCATAGATTCAATATATTATATGAATCTGTTGCGTAAGCAACCGGGGTTCAAGGAAGGGGGTTCCAATATTTAGTACCCACGTAAACCCCCTTCTTTATATTTAAGAATCTACGGCGATAGCCGTGGGGGTTTAG
>CAZCRG010000068.1:0-1953 GCA_964501105.1 Candidatus Hydrothermarchaeota archaeon
ATCCCGTTGCAGAAGGTATAATAAAATTTTTAAAAGAGTTACGGAGAAGTCCATCGCCCGTATATGAACAGGAAACACGATACAAATTCTACAGGAACAATTTTAAAATAACGTTTGATTATATACTGGAAAAACTGAGAGAACTGAAGGTTGAGGAAGAAAACATCTACAGGCTGAAAAATCTGTTTGTTGATGGTCGGAATCCATTACTGGAATGGCTGGAGGAATATCTGCAACAGCTATCAGAAGATGGCGGGACTTCAGTTACATTGGTAGTGCATGGTAATGATAGGAAGGGTCTGGAAAAAATTCTGAATTCGGGAGAATCAGGGAAATTTTCTGGAATCAAACATGAGATTTGCAAATGGAATGATGTATTTGATAGACGGAATGACGAAAATACCACCAGCAGTCGTTTTATAGTTTCTTTCCTTCCACCTCCTTTAAACCACCCAATTAATACAATACCAGCAGAAAAAGTCATTTTTGCGGGGAGTAAAGACGAAATTGATCGAATAAAAAAGATTATTAAATTTAGAGTTTCAGATTTTATAACCAGACCTCTCCGCAGACTTTCCAACGTTGATCCTGCACCAGAATTTCTGAGGGATATCCTGAGTTCTGAAGACATACCATTTGAGGAGTCAATAGAGGACCTCATCGAAGGTGAGAAATTTTCAAAAGAATTCCCTCAAGACAACAGAGAAGCAAGTTTTACGGAGGATTCTACTCTGGAAGTAAAACATATCATTTTGAATCCGGGTCAAAAAGCTTTATTGATTGTTGACATATACAACCGTGGTGTTTTCATTCCCTGGGGCTCCCCGGTTCTGATATGGGATGGGGAGAAACTTATGGAAGTAACGGCAGGAGCTGATATTCAGAATGTCGTGGGAAAAATGCTGGTGGAGAAGAGAGGTCTTTATGTAGGTGCAAAACAAATTTTTATAGAATTTATGGTATCCTATGGAAATAGAATGCTTTTTGAGAGTTTACCATTTAAGTGGGAAGGTTTTATTCATCTATATGAAGACTCTATAAAGTGGATCCATCTAATTCAGAAGGCAATTGATGTTTATTCTATTCGTCATGGAATATCCCGGGAGAAGGCAGAAGAAGAAATTGCCAGATACATATCTCAGCTTAATCTGACTGCAAAAGACCCCTGCTATATAAAAACGTGGTGGTCAGGCTACGAAGATATAATTACACCTCATGGTAAATTCCAGGTATATCAGGTAGAACATCCCAAGTCACCCCGGGACCTGGAGAAGCTTTATAGCTGGCTTTCCGAACTGTTTCCAGAAGTAAAATGTAATGTAATGGAAGCCAGAAAGACCTATGCAGCTTCACGGCTGATTCAGGATATGAGAAGATCAATGTTGAGAGGTGATATGAAACACTGGAATTACATGTTATATCCCCTTTTTGAGGAATTCAGGAGGAAACTAAAACATATCATGGATGAATCGAGTAAAATTGCAATACAGCGTGCAATCCCCGTTAGAGTTTCAAAAAGTGTGGAATCATTCAAATTTATTGAAAATTATAGAAATTATTTTAACTTAATACTTTAGAGTTAAAAGCCGGGTGATATCAATACCAATTAAAGGTACATTTAATACACGGCTCATTCTAACATAGTGCATAAGGTACTATTGCATAGATATCTTCGATAATAGTTCTTAAAGGATGCCTGAAAGTGGAGAATGCCTTGAGGAGAGAGTATAGTACTTCAGGAGAGTATGTCCTCAGAGCTATACACAAAAGGAAAAGAGTATTAGAGGTGTTTCTGAATTTAGCCCTGCTCTGTTATTCACATGAATTTAAAGGAGAATTTCTGTTTTTATTCCTATCATTTATTAATCAGCGGTGATATTGAGCTTCTTAAAAGGAGCTTCAACTTCCTTCTGGCTGAGTATGGTGTTCTCGGCATTGTTAGAGGGAAACACC
>CAZCRG010000068.1:2053-9064 GCA_964501105.1 Candidatus Hydrothermarchaeota archaeon
TTACCTTCTGAGCACAAGGACCATCTCAACAGCAAAGGCAAGGAAGGCAGCAGCTAAGGGCGCTGCTAAAAGGCCAAGCACTGGGAGGAAGCTGCTCAGGGCAAAGAGTGCTAGGGTAAGGTTTAGTGTAATAAAGAGAGTTTTTGCAAGCTTTCTGTTGTAGAGCTCATTAATGAGGGGAACCTTTTCTTTGCCAGCTTTCTGGCTGTACTTCTCAAGCCAGGTTAGCATGGGCACAATATGATACATGGCACCCACTATAGTTAAACCCACCCAGCCTGCAAGAATGTAGTGTACGTGGGTAAATCTGCCCGGAAAGTTGAAAAGAGCACCTGTAAAGCCAGAGGTAACACCTGCAACACCAAAGGCAAGAGCATAGGCCATAAATCTTGCGCTGATATCAGTTTCCACTCCATGCATTTCTGCCTTGCTGAAGTAGGTTTTTACCATATTGTAGGCAAAGAGATAGAAGCCTGCCAGGAAGAGAATTGAAGAAAAGATGAAGAGTGTCTCCTTTTCGGGGAAGTCCAGGAACATCCCCAGTGCTGCTATATTTGCTATAAAGAAGTGAATCTCACCCAGCCTGCGGCTATAAAGCTTCTTTAATGCCAGCATTGGAAAAAGCTCATAGAGTCCGCCAAAGTTGGTCATGGCGACAAAGCCCAGAGTTAGAATATGGGCATGCTGCGCCACATTAAAGCCAGTAATTCCAAGAATTCCGGCAAGGGCATGTGCACTGCCTATTACAAGATAGGTTGCTGCAGCCAGAAAGAACCATATTGCAAGGCTGAGTTTGTAGAAGTTTTTAACACTCAGCGTGGTTGCATATACTTCGAAAGCAAAGAGGAGGAAGGAGATAAAGGCTATAAACCCAGCTACTTTAAGAAAGCTGTAGTTAACCAGGAAGGAATAACCCAGAGAAAGAAAGGCTATATTTACGAGTACATACTGGAGTTCGGCCAGTTTTTTATACTTTAGCTCTGCTCCTATAATTGTTGGAATAAGCTGATACATTGAACCCATAATGACAAGAGTGAAAAAGGCGCCAGCAAGGAGATGAGAGTGAACAGATTTAAAGCTTCCATAGCCCAGGGCATCAAGGGTTCCAAGGACAACTCCAGCTACAAGGTAAACCAATGCTATTCCCAGAAATCTTACTGGCAAAAGCCTGAGCATTCTTCTCATGCTTATCACTTCTTCTTTATCTTAACTCTCCAGCTTCCCCCTTCCTGCTCAACTTCGCAGGTATAGCCTCTGCTCTCCAGCATTGTTATAACGGGTACTGGCTTCATTTCAACAACAATCTCAAGCTCGCCAAGTTCCTCGAGCTTATTGAGTATTATCTGGGGCCTCTCGCCATGGGGGATGCCACGAACATCCAGAACCTCCACATTAAACCTCCTTTAATCTTTTATTTAGTTCTTCCTCATTTATATATCCTACTACTGTTATATCAACTTTATCCACAACCTCTTTAAGAGCTTTTTTAATACTCTCTGCCAGCTGAACGCCCAGGGGGCAGAAGGGCGAGGATGGCCTGAACTTCAGAGCAACTTTATCTTCAGATATAGCAAGGTCTTCAATCAGACCCATGTCGTAAACACTCTGTCCGGTGTGGGGGTCTATAACACTCTTTAGCTTTTCCACTACTTTATTTTCTTCTACCATTTCTATCACCCGCTATAATTTAGGCTCACCTAATATATTTTAATTATCCCGAAAATGTTCGGAGAAGAAAGGTTTATAATCCCCCATAATTTAAAAAAAGATTATGGTAAAAAATTATATGATAATTATTTTAATCCTTATTCTATTAATATTTGTAAATGAAATACCAGAATTGACATCAGATAACCTGCCTGATTATGAGGTTGCCTATAGCGACTCCACTCCAGCACTTTTTCTTGTATTAACTGTAGATGCAGAGGAGAAGGAAGACAATCTGGCTATTCACGGGGGCATTCTTGATGCCATGCTTGATATTTTTGAAGAAGAAGGGTTGGAGGGTAAGGTTGAGATTCTTATGCCTGTTGATGACTGGAGAAAGGCTGTTGAAGATAATCTCAGTATTGTTGAGAGGGTTAACAGTTATCCCATATCTCTGCACTGCGACAGGCACTCAAAGTTTATCTTTCAGGACAGGGAAAAACAGAGAGAAAGAATATTCTCCTCCATAGCCTGGATCAGAGAGCATTTCAGATACTCTGGTAGAGTCTTCAGGGCTCCCACTCTTATGGAGGGCGAGACCACAAGAGATATTCTGAATGAGGCTGGAATAAGCTTTGACCTCACACCCCAGATTTATTCAGGCCCTGAAGCTAAATACTTCTTTCCTGTTTTAGTTAGGGACAACCTGAGCCTTCTTCCAACGAGTTTAATAATTACTGGTGGCTACCCTGAGTATTCTATGAGAGAGGCTGAAGAAATAAACAAATTCTATATGAAAAGTTTTGACAATCTCTACGAGGCAGCAAAGGGGGAGGGCCCAATTGTGGCAATTGCCCTTCTTCACCCAACAAACTGGAACAATGAGACATTAAAAATTCTCAGGGAAAATCTGAGGTATATTAAATCAAAGCCTGGAGTTAAGTTTATAACTGCAGATGAAATTAAGAGCAACTTACCTGTTCTGGGAAAGAATCCCTTTAGTTTCTCTCCCAGAGTTGGAATTGTTGTAGAGCCGAGGGAGGATTACAACTTAAGCAAGGAAAGCTTCAATGATGAGAGTTTTCTCCTTTATGCGCTCAGGAGTTATGGAATAAGGGCTGAAAAAGCAGAGCTCGCTGAGAATTATGATACTGTTATCTTCTACTCCCCAACTGGCAAAAAGCCAGAGATTGATAGTAGAAATATAATAGTGCTAAACAGCGGAAAGCTGGCGGGCATAACCCCTGAAGCTTTACTTAACCCAATGAAAAGCACATCAGAGAGCCCCTCTGAGCTTAGATGCAGACTTTTGAAGAGTATTGTAAATCTTAAAGAGTTTTCTCACAGGGCACTTGAAGATGCAGTGTCACATGGAAAGACGCCCTACCTGAATAAGGCTCTTAAATCAAGAGATGAGTGCGAGAGAATAAATTTTGCCTACCTCTCCAGAGAGTACGCCCTTCAGATTGGAATTCTACCTGATTTAAAGACTAAAAAGCAAAAACTCAAGAAGTATAGCCTTGTTGACAGCGAAATACCTGAAATTTACTACGGCACAGTGGATGGCATTCATCTGGGCTATCAGGCTGCGCCTCACGGCATAGCTCAGGCTGCGAGAGAAGCCTTCTATGACTATGAGAAGACTGGGAATAGAGAGAATCTTTCAAGAGCCCTTTTCCTGGTGGATTATCTTCTCAACACCTCGGTTGATAAGGGGGATTATCTTATCTGGGAGTACTCCTTTCCCTGGCCACCTTACAATCTCGAGAGGGGCTGGAGGGGAAGTCTCTGTCAGGCTGGAATACTTAAGGCGCTTATGCTGGCTTATAAGCATACAGGGGAGGAGAAGTACAGGGATGCTGCAGAGAAAACTCTAAAAGCCTTCTCTGTGCCTGTGGAGAGAGGAGGTCTGCTTGAGCTCAGAGAGGGCTACTACTGGTACCCTGAGTATGTGAAGGAAGAACCCCCCTATGTGCTGAATGGCTTTGTCACAACTTTAATCTGGCTCAGGGAGTACTCAGAGTACTTCAACAGCAGTGAGGCTGAGAGGTTATATCAGGAAGGACTTAAGACTCTTATAAAGTTCCTTCCTTACTATGACGCAGGAAATGGCCATAGCTACTATGACGCTATGGGAAACAGGGCAAACCAGCATTACCATAAAATGCATATCTGGCAGCTTGGGGTGATGTACAATCTTACAGGGGAGGAGATATTTAAGGAATATAGAGAGCTCTGGCTCAGAAGCCAGTAAGCCTGCTCTGCTTCATCTTTGTTATCTTAACTTCCCTTCTTTCGCCTCCCAGCTGTGCCTTTATACTCTGAGCCAGTTTATCTCCAATGAGAGGTACAGAGGCTATTTCTTTAATACCAGCCTTTTTAAGCTCATCAATAGTTTTAAATTTATTCTGAAGCTTTCTGGCTCTAACCCTGCCTATACCCTTAATGCTGACAAAGGGTATTAGTTCTTCTTTTATGCCGTGCTTAACTCTAAGCCTGAGTTTTGAGATTTCTTCCCTCTTTTTGAAGTTAAAAAGCTCAGCAATGACTTCCATTGAATAGAGTAGCCAGTCGGCAGCTTCAACTCGGGAGCGTATATCTCCAGGTGCAAGATTGTACTTGGCGAGAATGAAGTCTTCACTCCTCTCCTTTATCCAATCCTCAAAGAATAGTGTAGTTTTTATTTCTGAAAGGAAGTCCTCATAGGCCCAGGGGTCAGAGTAGCGCGAAGGTGGAGCAAAAAGTAGCAGGCTCTCCTTCTCCTCAGCAGCAGCCATGCACATCTCATAGTCGTTCTTTCTTAGGTAGAGTTTGTTCAGTTCTGAGGCTTTTGTAATGGCGTGGAGGTAGGAGAATTCAGAGGTAGTCTTTTGCTGAGCAGCCTCAAGAGCTTCTTTCAGCATTAGGGCACTCACCGGGTCAATATATAATTCAGAGGTGCGCCTGCCAAATTTTGTTGCCTTCAGCTTTTCACCTGCTTCGAGAAAGCCCTTTTGTGTGAGAAAGTCCACTATTCTTTCCAGAAGAGTTTCAAGGGCATAGCTCTCCTGCTGGTAGCCAAAGAAGGTTTTGGAGAAGAAGTCTAAGAGTTCTTCAGTGCTGGAAGCATAGCCCATGGCAACTGTGGCAAGAGTATGAGTTCTCAAACTTGACTCCACAGCGAGCTTTGAATAGATATTTTCCGGCTCAGCAAGGAGGTAGTTTTCCAGAAGAAAGTCTTTTTCGTCCTCACTTTTTGCTATTAAAATAGCCTCGCCGAAGCTGTCATACTTGGGCCTTCCAGCCCTGCCCAGCATCTGCTTTATCTCCATAACAGGGAGTTCAACATAGCCATAGTTGGAGTCGTACCTTCTGTATTCTCTCACCACAACCCGTCTTGCTGGCAGGTTTACGCCCGCAGCCAAAGTGGGCGTGGCAGAGAGCACTTTTATGAGATTGTCCTTGAAGGCTTTCTCTATAATCTTCCTCTGCTCAGCCTCCAAACCAGCGTGGTGAAAAGCAGCACCTCCTTCAACAGCTCTTGCAAGCTTTCTACATATCTTTGTTGGCTCTGGGAGAACATGAAGAACCTCCTGAGCCAGCTCTTTAAGAAGCTTCTCCTCTATTCCAGCCCCCTTAAGCTTTTTTGCTGCCTTGAGAGCAAAACTTTCAGCGCCACGCCTTGTATTTATAAAGACAAGACTCTGTCCGCCCCTTGCAACGGCATCTATAGAAAGGGCAAGAGCAGGAGGAGCACTACCTTCATCTATTTCAAAGTTGCTGGAGTCTGAAAATATAATTTTTCCGTCAAGATAAACTCCTTCTTTAAGTTCAACAGGCCTCCAGTTTGAGGTTATGAGTTCAGCCTTCAGCCACTCAGCAACTTCCTTTGCGTTGCCAATAGTAGCACTGAGAGCAAGGAGTCTGAGATTTTTATTGAGATGAAGAAGCCTTGCAAGAGTTACCTCAAGGGTTGCACCTCTTGAAGCATCGTTTATCAGATGAACCTCATCAGCCACAACACAGCTTACTTCGCTGAGCCAGGAAGGCCTGTGCCTTATGAGAGAGTCAGCCTTTTCGCTTGTTGTTATTATTATGTCATAACCCTCAAGCCACTCTGCTCTTGAGTCGTAGTCGCCAGTGGTGAGAGCAACTTTGAGGCCAAGTTCTTCATAAGCTCTTAGCTCTTCAAGCTTTTCAGCAGCCAGAGCTTTTAATGGCACTATATATAACGCTTTTCCGCCTCTGGCAATGAGATTTTTGACAATGAGCATCTCACCAATAAGAGTTTTCCCGCTGGCAGTGGGCACAGATATAACAAAATTCTTTTCCAGCTCAAGAAGCCCTCTTTTTAAAGCTTCCTCCTGAGGCGGAAAGAATTCATCTATCCCCTTCTTTTTTATTATCTCAATAACCTTTTTTGGCATTCCATAGTTGTAAAGCTCTTCCACTTTCATGTTTAATACCCGCCAGAGGGGTAACCACTGCAAGGGCAAGGCTTTTTTATTTATAAGAATAACTACCACTATGGAGATTATCCCTGTGATTGATATTCTTAAGGGTATAGCTGTTCATGCTGTAAAGGGGGAAAGAGAGAATTATAAGCCCCTGAAGAGTATTTACTCCACCACCCCTGACCCACTGGAGATAGCCAGGAATCTTCCCTATGATAGGATTTATATAGCAGATTTAGATGCCATAATGGAAGGGAAGCCAAATATTGAACTGATAAAGAAAATTTCTCAGGAGAAAAAGGTTATTCTTGATCCTGGAATAAGGACAGTTGAAGACCTGAAGCTCTATAAAGATATTTCTATAAGCCCTGTTCTTGGTACAGAGACTCTTGAGTCCATAGAAACTTTAAGGAAGGCTCTTGAAACTTTTGAAGAGGTTTTTCTGAGTATAGATATCAAAGAAAATAGAGTTATTTCTCCATTTCTGAATTTAAGCCCTCTGGAATGCTTTGAGCTATTTTATGAAGAGGGAGTAGAGAACTTTATCTTTCTTGAAATTTCGAAGGTGGGTACTCTTTCTTCGCCAGCCTATGAATATCTGGACAAAATTGAGGGGAAGGCTGGAGTTTTTGTGGGTGGTGGTGTAAGAAAGGAAGATATTGAAAGATTGAAAAAAAAGAGAGTTTCAGGTGTGCTCGTAGGCACAGCTTTACACAGAGGGTTATTTTAAAAAATGGGGAATGGAATCCCCGGAATTTCCACTACATTGGAGGCATTCCGCCCATGCCGCCCATGTCGGGCATGCCGCCTTCTCCTTCGCCGCCGCCTCCGAGGTTCTTTGCAGCTATTACGTCGTCTATTCTGAGAATCATCACTGCAACCTCGCTGGCGCTGTCTATAGCCTGAGTCTTAACTCTCAGAGGCTCAACTA
>CAZCRG010000069.1:0-9042 GCA_964501105.1 Candidatus Hydrothermarchaeota archaeon
AGTGCTCCACCATATTCAGCTCGTCGATGATTTTTATGTCGCTGAAGGTGCTGTTACCGGCGTCGCTGCCTATCTCCACATAGCCTGCGCTCTGAAACTCCTCAGCCTCTAAACCTTAATCTTGGCCCCGCAGTATTGGCAGTACCTGGCGAACCTGCTTCGAGGTGCTCCGCACTTATCGCAGGTTTCTGTCAGGCGCTTTCCACAGTTTCTGCAGTAGACATCGCTACTCTCAAAGGGAAAGCTACAGTAGGGGCAGCGTCCCCGGGAGAGCCTTTCAAGAGCCACGCGCTCAGTTTTAAAGTACTCCTTTTTCAGGTAGGCAAGAGCTGCGCCTGTGGCAAAAGCCCCAATGGTAGAGACGCCTAGCACGTGGAAAGAACGCCAGGTAAACTCAAGGGTCATGTAGACCAGTAGAAGAATTGAAAAAGCCATAAAAGAGTTGGCGTGTATAGTATACTTGCTTTTTCTCTGTCTTGCTCGCTGCGATGCGTAAAGGGAAACTATAAATAATGGTATAACGAAGCCCAGGCGAATAAAAAGCACTTTAAGCTCGTATATCTGGTTTGCATCCTCATAATCCTCTAGGGCTCTCCTCCTTCGCTCAAACAGCTCCTTCTGGAGTGCTTTAAAGTTTTCTCTAACTGCCTCAAGTTTCTCCTCTGTGGCATCGCGAGTTCTTAAGGAAGCTTCATATTTCTGTTTGGCTAACTCGTACTCCTCCTTTAGCTCCTTCTGTAGAGAGCCCTCTTCAAGGGCAATGCGGTACTCCTCTCGCTTGAACAGATACTCTTCCTTTGCCTTCAGGAACTCCTTCTGTGCCCTTTGATAGGCTTCTTCAGAACTTCTAAGCTCAAAGCTAAGCTCTGAAAGGTTTCTATTAAGCTCAGGCAGACCATACCTAGCCTCAAAGGTTTCAAGAGCTGGCTTTGCAGGAACTTCTCTGAGCTCTGAGAGTACTCTAACTCCCCCAATTAGAAGAAAGAGAACAAAGGCTGCTGCAAGAATCTTTTCTGCTCGTGTGGCTTCAACTTTCTCCCCTTCCATGAAAAACCCTGGTTATATCTTTAGCTCAGGCTTTATAACTCTTTCGAGTATTTGCTTGCTTCTGTCTCTCGGCTTATCTCGATACTGCAAGTGAGCTTAACAGTTCATTCTCAAAAGAACTTAAAAGACTCTATGATAACAGCTGCAGGGTTGGGGAAATAATTACACAGAATTTGTGGTTTGTGAGTGATGTTATTTTAATATTCACATTAAGAGAATGGGGTTCTACCCGACCACCTCTTTTATCTCCCTGAGATATTTCAAAAAAGCGGGGAGTATGAGTTCCTTTGCACGCCATATTTCCATGCTTACAATTTCACCTTTCTCATCGAAAGCCACAACTACATCATCATTTATCATGTCTGTGTCCACTGGTTTCCCCTCAGAGAATATGATATGTAGAATATCAGCCTTCCTATCATACCTTACAATCATATTTCCAGCCACCTTCCTTTTGCAGTCCTTCTTTCAATCATTTTCTTAATTTTACTTGTTGGAAATACTGTTATTATCGTGATAGTGTCATTCTTCTCAAAGACCACCACCAGGTATTTATTTTCAGTCCACCGACCAATCGCTATGAGCCTCCCTGTTTTCAAGTCCAGAAATACTCTCTCAGCCTTATTCAGCACCCTCTCAACATCTTGCTCAGGGATATCATAGGAGCCCAGATTTTCCCTGGCGTGCTCAGTGTAACTAATGGACATTCTATTATTTTCCGAGAAATAACAAGAAAAAAAGAATCCAGTTAATTTACCTATCACTCATGGTTCAGTGAAGTGGTGTTAAACAATGGATACTTATGTTCAAAATATTTATGTGTGTGGAAAGTCCTCATTTAAATTTATTAAATGTAAATCCCATCCCCGGCATACTTCACCATGGTCTTTCCTTTTTTCAAAGATTTCTGTAGAATTATATTTCTTTGAGATATAATCTGAGAGCTTTTTTGTAAGGCATCATACCTGCCAGAAAATCTTTTGTCTGACGTTTGAAAAATTAAGAATAATGAAGCGACTAATAATCACATCTATTGTAATACTCTTTATAGCCTGTACCCAGAATAATCCTCTGACACCTGATATTAGCAGAGAAAATTCCGCCGCTACGCCACAGGAATATAGAAATACTGAAGTGCCCCACTATAAAATACTTGAGAAAAAATCAGGTGGTATAACCAGGATAAATGTACTCTGTGAATGTAAAGAACTTGAAGAAATTTACTCGATAGCCATGGATATAGCAGTAAAAGAGTTTATTCATACCAGTGATGATAATGCCCACCTTTTCATAAAGTTTTACACCTCCATGAAGACCTACAACAGCTCAGTAGAATGTGCTTTTTTAGTATGCAGATACTATGACTGGAAGAACTCCCAAAAGCCACAGCGTATATGCAAACTCAGGTATCTTAATATTCAGTAATTAAGAAATTCCCATCAAACCATAAAATACAACCTTCCATGTGTTGTTTTCCTTCCTTACTCTTATATATTCCAGATATCCACACTCACTACCACAATTAGTTTCTGTTATGGCATCTGCCGTATTGTTCTTTATATGAAACTCTTTAAACTTTATAATCAATGCCATTTTTCCAGTTTCTCTGTCCCTCGGCCCTTCATCTCTACAGTTTACAGGATTGTAGGAGCAGATATAACATTCGTGCCTGTCCTCTACCCTGGTTGAGAATCTTTCAAGAAATTCTCTGTCAGGCCTCTTTCCATCTTCAAAAGTTATACAGTAGGAGTAGATTTCATCGCTTCCATGCTGGTCAATAAGGAACTTCACAATAGCCTCTCTGGCGTCTTTCTCAGGGCTGGCTGGTGAATGAGTCAGACAACCTGAAGCAGGTAGTATTATAAATAAAGTTAAAGTTACTGCCAGTACACTAAACCTCATCTCACCTGCACCACAACTCTTCTTAACCTTGGTCCGTCAAGCTCAACAAGGAAAATTCTCTGCCATGTGCCCAGAGCAGGGCTTCCATTGATAACAGGTATATTTTTCTCATTACCAATAAGCAGAGCTCTGAGGTGAGAATGTGCATTGTTATCTATCCTGTCGTGCCTGTAGCCCTTACCCTCTGGAATAAGACTCTCCAGAAGAGCAATATAATCATCAAGCAGCCCTGTCTCAGCCTCATTTATTGCAATTGCTGTGGTTGTATGCTTTGAGTATATTAGCACTGAACCTTCAACTATTCCAGCCCTTTTTACTATCTCTTCAACCTCTGAAGTTATATCAATAAACTCAGTTCTTCTTGTAGTTCTTATTTCAATTACCTCTGTAAGCATGGGAAATTTTTATTAATCCAGACAAAAAAGCTTTTCCATGCTCTATGATTTAGCAGTGGTGGGAGCAGGCGTCGCAGGAAGTATAGCTGCCTATCAGGCGGCAGAGAAGGGTTTAAAGGTTGCCCTTCTGGAGAAGGAACACCTGCCCAGGCACAAGCTATGCGGCGGTGCTGTTACTGAGAAGACAGTTAAGCTCCTGAAGAGCCTTGGTATAACTCTGGACTCTGAAACTCTTGGCCTTGAAATCAGAAAAGTTAAAATGAAGATACCATGGTCTGAGAAGAGTCTTGATGTTGGTAAGGGAAAAATTTTCACCACCTCTCGAGACATCTTCGACCATTTTCTGGCATTAAAGGCTCAGGAAGCGGGTGCAGAGCTATTTCAGGGTACCTTTGTTAAAAGTATTGGCCTTGGAGCCACTCCAGTGGTACGCTTCAGGGGTGGCGAGGTTAAGGCGAGATATATAATAGGTGCTGACGGATTTTACAGCCTTGTAGCAAGGAGGGCAAAGCTAAGAGACAGCTTTCCAAAAACTCAGCTTGGAGTAGCTGCGGAGTATGAAATTAATGGGGACTTTGGGCTGGATACTATGGAGATTCACTTCGGCAGGAGCAGCTTCAGCTACTCCTGGGTCTTTCCAAAAAAAGATGGTGTAACAGTTGGTGTTGCTGAGCTGGGTAGCAGGCTCAAGGGCAGTATAAAAGAGTACCTCGAAGGATTTGCCCGTTCTTTCCTTGAGGGTAGAAAACTGCCCAAACCACGAAGCTTTGCCATTCCCATGGGAGGGATAAGGCGTAAGGTTGCTAATGATAGGGTTGCTCTCACAGGAGATGCAGCTGGCTTTGTTGACCCCTTGGCTGGAGAAGGAACCTACTATGCTGCTTTATCAGGCTACCTTGCCGCAGAAAGTGTTGTTTCTGCCTTGAATGGGAAGAGCCTGGAGGAGTACCAGAGGCTGACTGACAGGGAGATACTCCCGGACTTAAGGGCTCTCCTCAGAATTGCAAAACTCTTCTACCTGAATCTGGACTTCTCCTACTATCTCTTTGAAGAGAGCGACCTTCTGCCCGGTATAATTACCCTTCTGGCAACAGGTGAACAAAAACCAAGAGACTTTTATAAAGATGCCCTGCTTTTCAGTCTCAGAAAGCTGCCCGGATATATTATAAAGAAAATTTCACCCCTGTAGTTGATCCTCTTCCTCCCAGACTCCCATTTACCCCTCAGTAATCTTTATATTAGCTTAAGATTAACTAATGCGAGGTGGAAGAATGAAGCTCCTCCTGCTGCATACTGATTATCTCGAGTTCAAAGCAAAACAGAAGACCAGGATAGCTGAAGATGTGCCAGAAGAGAGAAAGGCTGGAAGGGCTGAAGAGGCCCTTGCTGTCTTCATGGCCGTGGAAAAAGAGGACGAAGGTGCAAAGAATAGAGTAGCTGAAAGAGCAATTGAGGAGATTCTTGATGTTTATTCGAAGGTGAAGGCTCAGAGGATAATCCTCTACCCCTATGCTCACCTCAGCTCTTCCCTCTCAAAGCCAGACTTCGCTGTAGATGTGATGAAAAAAATTGAGGAAGATCTAAGAGAAAAGGGCTATGAAGTAATAAGGGCACCCTTTGGCTGGTATAAAGCTTTTGAGCTCCGCTGCAAGGGGCATCCATTAAGTGAGCTTTCCCGAGAAATTAGAGTTAGGAAGGAGGAGGAGAAGGAAAGCAGGGCTTTAAAAGCTGAGCAGAAACTGAAAAAGAGCTGGCATGTTCTAACACCAGAGGGTGAGCTGGTTCCAGCCGAAGAGTTTGACTTCTCCAGCTATGAGAGCCTGAAAATCTTCTATGAATATGAGACCTCAGGTACAAGACTAATGCACAGAGAACCACCTCACATAAGGCTGATGAAGGAACTGGAGCTTGTAGACCATGAGCCTGGAAGCGACCCTGGAAACTTAAGGTGGTACCCCAAGGGAACCTTAATAAAAAAGCTCCTAGAAGAGCATGTCTCAAATATTGTCAGAGACTATGGAGCCATGCAGGTGGAAACCCCCATAATGTACGATTATGCTCATGACAAGCTCAGTAAATATCTCCACAGGTTTCCAGCGAGGCAGTATGTTGTCAAGAGCGACGACAAGGAGTTCTTCCTTCGCTTTGCAGCCTGCTTCGGGCAGTATTTGATGATGCACGACATGACAATAAGCTACAGGCATCTTCCTCTCCGCCTGTATGAGCTTACTCACTACTCCTTCCGCCGCGAGCAGAGTGGCGAGCTGGCTGGTTTAAAGCGCCTGAGAACCTTCACTATGCCAGATATGCACACCCTCTGCAGAGATATGAACCAGGCCAAGGAGGAGTTCCTCAGGCAGTACAAGCTGAGTATGAAGTGGATGGAAGATCTGGGTTTAAATTACGATGTGGCAATACGCTTTGTTAAGGACTTTTATGAAGAGAATAAGGACTTTGCAAGAGAGCTTGCCAGACTTGTTGGCAAACCAATTCTTGTGGAACTCTGGGAGGAACGCTTCTTCTACTTTGTTATGAAGTTTGAGTTTTCTGTAAATGATGCTTTAAACAAGGCTGCAACACTTAGCACTGTGCAGATAGATGTTGAAAATACAGAGCGCTTTGATATAAGCTATATAGATGAGAAGAGCGAGCCAAAGCACCCTCTACTTCTACATGCAAGCATCTCGGGCGGTATAGACAGAAACCTCTATGCTCTCCTTGAGACAGAGTATTTAAAATCCCTAAAAGGAAAGAAGCCTTCTCTGCCTACCTGGCTCTCACCAACCCAGGTGAGAATTATCCCGGTGAGTGAGAAGAATCTCAGCTTTGCTGAAGAACTTCTGGAGTTCTTTAAGGGCAGAAGGGTAAGAGCTGATCTTGATGATGAGGATGACACCCTGGGAAAGAAGATAAGGAAGGCTGAAAAGGAATGGATTCCCTATATAGTTGTGGTTGGAGCTAAGGAGCAGGAGGAGGGAATCCTCACAGTGAGAGTTAGAAAAACAGGTGAGCAGCTCACTTTAACAAGAGAGGAGCTTGCAGAAAATGTTGAGAAAGAAAATTCAGGTAAGCCTTTTATGAAGCTTCCACTACCTGAGAGGCTCTCTATGAGGCCAAAGTTTAGAGGTTAAATATTAAACACCATTCAGCCTTTTCTCACTACTTTTTATCACCCAGATATAGATGCAAAAAGCCAGGTCAGATTCAAAGAAGAGTAACATTATCCACAGAATAGCAGGAAGGTTTAATCTATTATCTACAGCATTTAATCAGCTTGTTATTTTTTTATTTTTTATCAGGTGCTTTTTATGGATATTGACCTTCTTGTTGAAAAGCTCAGGGAGAGTATTGTTGGAGAAATTAGGAATGAATTCAGGGAGTTTAAGAGAGAAGTAACAGGGCAGCTCGAAGGTTATAGAGTTGCAATTGAAACCATGAGCAAGAGAATGGATGGTATTGATAAGAGAATGGATGGAATTGAGCAGAGGATGGCTGCCCTTGAGAGAAGACAGGAAAACCTTGAAAATAAAATTGAGAGTGTTAGAGCAGAGTTGAAAGAGGATATTGCAAGACTTGACAGTAAAGTAGAGAATGTGAGAGCAGAGCTGGACAGTAAAATTGAGAATGTCAGAGTGGAGCTCAAGAGTGAGATATTATCCACCAGGTCAGATATAATGGAGGAACTGCACAGACAGACTGCCAGGATAGATGCTTTAAATGGCAGGATTGATGAGCTCACCGGTGCAGTTATGAAGCTTGGAGATAGAGTTGGAAGTCTGGAGAGGGAGATCGTAGCACTGAAAGAGAAGGAGAAAATAATAGAAGACCTGACAACAAGAGTTGGAAGACTGGAGGATAAGGTGCTAGCATAGAGGTAAATGAAGTCAAAAATTCAGCTTCTTAATACAGGAAAGGCTACAGCACTGCAATGTTCTGCCCTCTCTCCCAAGATAAAGCTGGAAATAATGTTAAGGTGTATGAAGGCACATACGGAACAGGAGTAACCATAGCAACATAAGTTGGTGTTGTTTGAAGAAAAGGTGGTTTATTTGATTCTGAAGCTAAATGTTGTGTCTGGTATAAAGCGGGAGCACATATAGAGTGGGTTTCAAAGATACATGCAAAACAGAAAAATTGAGTCATGTTTATCCTAATACCTGCCCTACAGATTATCAATGCAGAGTCATAGGGTTTGAGTTGCCTCAAAAGGTAAGTGATGCAGAAGATTGGATTTTGGGTTTTGGAGATCCTGAATATCTCGTTTACTGGGAAAAATGGCCAGCAGGAGAAGAAAAGAGCTGGGACCAGTATGTACCATGGATTGAGGGTTCTATTGGCCTGATTTTAGCAACCTCACTGGCTGGAGCTGTTGTTGACTGCATAATTGCTGGTTCAGGGAAAGGCATTAAAGGTGCTGCTGGTGCAACAAAAAGTGCTATTAAAAGCAAACTTTCTGCAAATAGGTATGCAAGGTTTGTGATAAAAACCATAACTGGAAAGGAGATAGAGACAACATTGATAGATTATGGTGTCAGGTATCAAACTAAAAGGATAAGTTTTGCAGGTCTCAAGAATTTGTTTAGGGATTATGCTGGCAACCAGAAGAAAGCTCTTGAGGAGATGTTTTATATTGATGCAGGCAAGTTGAGAAATGGGATTAAATCGTTTGGAAGGTATCACAGGAATAGAAAGTGGAGCACTGCAGGAAAGCTTGCTGTTGTTGGAGCGGGGGCTGCAGCAGGTTATGTGGACTGGCATATGTTCAGGTCTGTGAAGTTTAATTATGAGAAGGGCAATTCATTGATATTGCTGGATACAGACAGGCTTCTTCCTGGAAGTGAAGACGACCTGGTGATGAATGGAAAGGAGTTTGATCTTTCGCCTGCTGCAAAGAAGTATCAGGTTGTTCTTGAAAGGCCTGTGGCTTTTGGAGGCGGGGATACTAATTTTTATCTTGCTTCGCCATGCAAGGTTGACCTTGTTGTGAGGAAGTATCCAGCAGGTAGCAAGTATTACTGCGGAAGAGTTTGGGATAATTATGTGTGCGGAATTACAGAGAATGGTGGAGCATGGGTAGGAATGGGTAATTGTGTCTGGGAAGACAAGCTTAGTGATGAGTTTGATGTGTTTTGTAAGTATTCAAGCATAAAAAGTGAGTTCAAAAAGTGTGAGGCTGAAGATGTGGACAGTTGGAAGAGTTGTTTTGATAATGTGGTGAAGGAGAAACTTAAGAGCAGGTTTGATCGATGTGGTGGATGTTTCCCGTATGCTTCTGAAATTACAAACATGAATCACGCTGATGCGGTGTGCGGCGAGCAGACACAGCCGTATTATTATGAGAATTCTGAAACTGGGGTGAAGGTTTGCACTGAACTGCACCAGCATTTGGGATTTACAGCAGGAGAAGAACTGGATGTGATCGAGATAAAGGATGTGAACCACTACCCGAATGACCCAGAGTACAAGGATAATAATTTCTGCTATACTACAAAAACAACAGGAAGCAGCATAGTGATAGGAACTTCTGCACTTATCAGTTATGTGTCAAGTATTTTTAAACCAGCCTGCATCGCAAATATCTGCCTGAGCGGAATTACTGCACTGGTTTACAAAGGAACTGTGCAGATGACAAAATGGCCAAAGCATAATATTTGTGGTTGGGGTGATGTATACGCTCCAGATTGTGTTGGAAGTTCAG
>CAZCRG010000070.1:0-8926 GCA_964501105.1 Candidatus Hydrothermarchaeota archaeon
GGCTTCTCCACCTCTGGTAAAAGTACAAGTTTTTTGTTTATTTTTAGTCTTCTGAGCTTTTTAATATGGCTCCTTACCTCTGGCCTCATTAAAGCTTCACTTCCAGTGTAAAAGAAGGCTGATTTTTTTGTCACTGGCTCAAGCTTCTCAAGGCTGTCGTAGGAGAGGGCAGTTCTTAAAGCCTCAAGAAGGTAGGGATGTGCCCTTGCCCTTTCAGCAGCAAGTTCCCAGAGGGAACCGTCCTGAATGCTCTGCCTCACCCGCTTTATCTCTTCAAGGCTTACTAAGAGATTGTGCTTGGCTAGGAGATAGTCTCTCTCCTTCTTTTCCAGCGTCTTTAGCTCTTTTGCTGTTGTGGAGGAGCAGGCTGGGCAGGAGCAGGGAAGCTCTCTCAGCTTGTCAAGCTTATAGGTTCCAGAGGTTGTTATATACCTGCCCTCCCTTGCATAGAGAGCATAGGCAGCGCTGTCAAAGAGGTCGCAGCCCAGGGCACTGGCAAGGGCAAAGAGCATTGGATGGCCTGCACCAAAGAGGTGCACGGGCTTATCATGAGGGAGGTACTTACGTGAGTGGATAATCACTCTCACAAGGTCAGAGAAGCGGTAGTTCTCCATCAGAGGCACAACCCCACCTATTGGATAGAGATCGAAGTCAAGCTTTGCCATCTCTCTGGCACTTTTTTCTCTCAAGTCTGGGTAGGTGGAGCCCTGTATTGTGCCTGAGAGGAGTATTTTTTTTCTTGCTTTAATACTCTCTCTGGCTCTTCTGAGAGTCTCTTCAAGCTCTCTCTCAGCTCTCTCTCTTGAAACATCCGGCTTTGTTGGTATGTCAAGAATTACGCCAATATCTACTCCTATATTTTCCTGAAACTCGAGAATCTCTAAGGGTGTCACCTTAACTCTGCCGTACTGATAGAGCTGGAAAGAGCCTGAGTCTGTCATTATCACGCCGTCAAAGTCAAGAAGGCTATGAATCCCTTCTTCTAGGGCTTTTTCTCTGAGCTCTCTGTGCTGGCTTATTATATAGGAGTTGGTTATTATGCCATTAAAACCGAGACTCTCTATTTCCTTAATACTGAGTATCTGCTTTCTCGGGTCTATTACAGGGAAAAGGTAGGGTGTGGTCAGCTTTTTGCCATTTATATCAAGCTCTGCAACTCTACCTGAGCCGTCTCTTGCTTTGACTTCAATCATGCCATTGCTTTTACTTCAGCCCATAAAAAGGTTGAGGTCAGATAGCTGGGGGTCATCACATTTCAGACAGGGATAACCTCATCATTCCTCAGCATAAGTATAAAAAATCCCGTGTGAAAAATATAGAAAGTGGGGTAATACTGATAAAAAATTGCTCTCTTTCTTTTAAAAGGCTTGCCAACGCTAATACAGTATAATATAACTAAAGGTAACTAAAAGGTGTTTGAGTTGAAATGGGAGAAAAAGCTCCAGAAGGCTGAAAATATAGGGGATATATTCGAGGTGGTAAAGGAAGCTGTCTGGCACACCACCGGGCAGGGAAGAGCAGGACTTTCTCTTGTGCTTGTGGATATTCCAAAGCCCCTGGGAGGTGCCCACCAGATTGGCTCCAATGCCATAATAGTTAACAGGAGCATTCTAATGGTGAGGAAATTTGAAAAGCCACAGTACTATAAGCCCTTTATCTTCTATGTACTTCTCCACGAGTATCTTCACAGCCTTGGCTATGCAGATGAGAGGCTAGTAAGACAGCAGTGCCAGAATATAATAAAGCAGGCTTTTGGTGAAGAGAGCAGAGTCTATGAGGTTGCAACAGAGCCAGAGAAGTTTCTTGCTGTGGATGAGCACGAGCTTGGAGAGATTGAGGTTAAGTATGAGCTTGTCAGCGACTTCGACAGGAGTTCCACAGGCAATATCTATGTATAGGCGAAAAAGTATTATATGCAGCACCTGTAATTAACTTCATGCGCTTCCTACCCCTTTTTGTTTTAAGTCTTTTTCTCCTTATTCCAGGCTGCTCTTTACTGGGAGAGAAGCATCAGGTTAAGGTGTCAGTGGAGGTAGTGCCAAGCAAGGTGAGTATTAATGAGGGTCAGGAGGTTGAAATAAAGGTAAGAGTTCTAAATATAGCCAAAGGCAGTGTGACTGTTAATATAGATGCCGCAAACACAGAGGGGCTGCTTATTGTGAGACCTGACAGGACTACATTCACTCTTAAGCCTGAGGAGAGCAGAATTTTGAACTTTAAGGCTAGAATTAAGGAAGATGCTCTCCCGGGAGATTATATTGTGGATATAGTTGTGAAAACAGATAGCAGAGATGAGGTGGTTGAGAAGGCAAAGCTCAAGGTTATTGAATAATTTACAATTTTCTATATATAGTTAAGGTTTTCATCAATTCTGCAGGGCCCGTAGTCTAGTTGGTTATGACGTCGCCTTGACACGGCGGAGGTCCGGAGTTCAAATCTCCGCGGGCCCACTAATACTAATCCATGGCCACGGTGGTGTAGCCTGGCTAGCACTAGGGACTGTGGATCCCTCAGCCCGAGTTCAAATCTCGGCCGTGGCCCTCAATTGTTAAAATAGGTTTTTCCTGTATTACTGAACCCGGTAGTTTATATAGCTGTGTTTTTATGTGAGTTTGTGGATGAGGCTGATTAAATTATGTCAGGAGGTATAACAAAATTCAATCAACCCCTTTTATGTGGTAAAATGTGTTATAAATGTTAAAATCTCCTGAATATTAAAGTATATCTTTCATACCAGAGAGGTGAGGTAATATGGCTGAAGAGCTCGTGACAATGGGCACAAAAGGACAGCTTGTAGTGCCCAAATCTATTAGGGACAGGCTGGGTCTTAAGGCAAGGGATAGATTTATTGTTACTGGGGGCAGAGATTTTGTGTTATTCAAAAAAATCAGAATTCCGTCTATAAAAGAGGATTTTGAAAGGATTACAAAGGCCACCTCAAAAATAGCAGAAGAAAGGGGTATAACAGATAATGACATTGTGAAGGAGATTAGAAGGGTAAGGGAGAAGTGGTGATTAAGAGGATTGTTTGTGATACCAATGTACTGGTCTCTGCTTTCATCCACTATGGCGGTAATGAGTGGAAAGTCCTTGACCTTGCCAGAGGGGGAGAAGTTCTCCTTGTCATGTCATGGGATATTCTGGAAGAGTTCAGGAATGTCATAACAAGGGAGAAATTCGGTTTGAGCAGTGATTTAGTGGCAGATGTCATAGCTCTTATAATAGAAATTTCAGAATTTATTGAGCCTGAGTCGAGTATAAATATTATTTCAGGCGACCCATCTGACAATAAATTCATTGAATGTGCTGTTGACGGAAAGGCAGGCTTTATAATCTCAGGAGATAAACATCTATTGAATCTCAGCCAGTACCACGGAATCAGGATATTAAGGGCGAAGGAGTTTCTGGAGATGGTAAAGGAGGGTTAGCTTCACTCATAAAATTTGAAAACATCAACCCTTCATCAAACCAAGCCTTGCAGGCATTCTTTAGAGTTGAAGAAAGTGAGATAGTACAGGGTAAACCTTATTATTTTATATTTCCCTCCAGCACCTTCTCCATATCCTCCAGGTCAAAGCAATAAACCTTCCTACCTTCAAATTCATCTAATCTCTTTGAAAAACTCCTGGCAAAGATAGCAAAATATTCCTGTCTTTCTTCATTATTCCAGATTACATGACGTGATTTTTCCACAAGTTCCTTACACAGGTTTTTTGCATTTACTTTATTCTGCCATTTACATTCAGCAAACAAAATCTCTTTGGTTTTCTCATTCATTGCAACTATGTCAATTTCCTTATCTCTATGCCACCACCTGCCGATTTTTGTAAATTCAAAGACCCTTGACTTCCATAACATATCTTCACAAACACTCTCAAATTTTCTTCCGATGAACTGGTTCAGGTATGACTTTATCTCCTTCTCCTCAACTAAGTCCACTTCGCCCCTTTCTATCATTTCAACATTCGGATATACAAACCTGAACCAGAAATCAAAAAGATTGTCTGTGATGAAATAAAGGCCCTTCTTGCTCTTGAAACTTTCCGTCACTGGAATTTGCCTTCTAACCAGGTGCAGGTCAATCAGTACTGAAAGATATTTATTCACAATACTTTTGCTAAGACCTGTATCATTGCATATCAGACCTATTTTATTATTTCCTTTTGAAAGAGAAAGTAGGATTGAAAAATAATATCTCGGTTCCTCCAGTTCTTCTTTAAGGAGAAATTCCACGTCCCTGTAGATAAATGAGTCTTCCCGCAGTATTTTGTTTTTTATGTTCTCGATAACACTTTTCTCTATTTCTACTTCTACAATATATGCCGGTGTTCCACCGAAAACAGAATAAAATTCTATGGCCTTTTCCATATTTCCTATATAACCGAATACATCTTCAAATTTAAAAGGCCTGACCAGTATCTGTCCCGTTCTCCTGCCATAAATGGGGCTTTTATATCCCAGCAATTCTTCCATCATTGAAACAGAAGAGCCACACAGAATCAGAAAAATCTTTGTATTTTTTAGAGTCCTATCCCAGTGTTCCTGCAAAGCAGAAGGCAATGACCTGTCTTCTTTAACAAGATACTGAAATTCATCTATTGCAATAACTATCCTGTCATTTTTTGATTTTTCTGAGATGTATTCAAAGAAAGCATCCCAGTCTTTGAACTCAACACCTTCAAGTAATCTGTCGTTGAAGTAATTTGAAAGAGTCTGCTTAAACCTCCTCAGTTGAAGTACTTTTGATTCCTCCCTTGCAAGGAGTCTGATTCCATCCACTCCATCCATGGAGAGAAATCTTTCTATCAGTTCAGTTTTTCCAACTCTTCTTCTACCATAAATTATAACAAACTCTGCCCTATTGCTTCCATATCTTTCTATTAAAAAATTCAGTTCTCTCCTCCTGTCAATAAATACACTCATAAGTATAATACTTTAAAGTATAATTTATAAAAGTTTCTCAATAATCACCTCCTGCTATACCTGATACAGGCTTTAACAAAGTTCTCGGGAAATTCTCTCGCTCCCCTGAAGTGAATATGCATATAGCTGGCAAGAGTGTTTTTATCATAGAAGCCATCTCTGAAGTCTTTAATCCCGACACCTCTGTGCAGTGAGTATATGAATTTAATATCTTCTGCAGCATCCACTATTCTTGAGTAGTGGAACTCATGCCCCTTAACCAGAGAGCCCTTTCTCAGGTAGATATTGTCATGCTCCACCCTTGCAAGAGTATATCTGAGTGCCTGAAGTTTCTCTGTCATCTCAACTCTTGCATCAAAGACACCTGCCATGGTGTAGCTCTTTTCTCCTGAGACAATCTCTCTGCAGAGGTACATCAAGCCTCCGCACTCGGCATAAATGGGCATTTCATCTTCAAAGAGGGCTTTAACTCTTCTCAGAGCCTCTTTATTTGAGGAAAGCTCCTCTGCAAAGACCTCCGGGAAGCCTCCACCTATATAGAGGCCGTCGCATGGCGGCGGACTTTCAGTAAGGGGTGAAAAGAATACAATTTCTGCGCCATGTTTTTTTAGAAGCTCTATATTGTCCCAGTAGTAGAAGCTGAAGGCTCTATCCTTTGCCACAGCGATTTTAATCCTTTTTTCTTTTTCTTCTTCCTGGGACGGAGAAGGTAGTTCTTCTGCTGAGAAAGCTATTTCCATAAGGCTGTCCAGATCCACATTCTCCTCCACAAGCTTTGAGATTCTCTCAAGCACTTCTGAAAATTCGCCCTTTTCAAGAGCAGGTATTAAACCGAGATGCCTTTCTGGCAGAGATATGCTCTTCTCTCTTGGGATACTTCCCAGAATTTCCACACCTGTTTTATCAATACCCTGCCTGAGGATATCCTCGTGGCTTTTACTTCCCACATTATTTAGGATAACCCCTCCTATATTCACTCCACCAAAGCTTTTGTAGCCCTTAACAATAGCACCAGCGCTGTAGCCCAGCTTTGAAGCATTTAGTACAAAAATTACAGGTGTTGAAGTTATCTCAGCTATATGGGCAGAGCTTCCCCTTGAACCCTCTCCGCTTATGCCGTCGTAGAGTCCCATGGCACCTTCTATTACTGCAATGTCAGCACCTTTGCTCCCCTCTCCAAGGCTCTCAACAACTGCTCTCTCAGAAGTTAACCACAGGTCAAGATTTCTGGAGTTTCTATCTGTGATTTTGGAGTGATAGCTGGGGTCTATATAATCTGGGCCCACTTTGAATGGCTGAACTTTGTAGCCTGTTTTTACTAAAGCTCCCATTATGCCAGTAGCTACTGTAGTTTTTCCTGTTCCACTTCTCTCGCCTGCTATTAGAACTCTGGGAAGTTTCATGAATATAGTTGCAAGGGAAGGAATAAATTTTTATCTCTTAAACTGTCACTTTCACCTATGGCCTTAAAGGTGGTTATGTTTACAGGCAAGGGGGGAGTGGGTAAGAGCACCTGCAGCGCTGCAACTGCCCTGCATTTCTCAAGGGCGGGGGAGAAGACACTAATCATAACTTCTGATCCTGCACCATCGCTGAGTGGTATCTTTGAAGTTGAGGTGGGAGATAAGATAACCGAGGTAAGAGAAAACCTCTTTGCTCTTGAGCTGAGTAGTGAGGAGATTCTCAGGAGGTGGAAGGAACGCTTTGGAGGTGAGGTTTATGAGGTTTTAAGCTCCCTGGTGCCTGTGAAGGAGGATATTATTGATTATATAGGCAGGGCCCCGGGGATAGATGAGGAGTTCATGCTTCACTACATCTATGAGCTTCATAGAGAGAGGAAGTTTGATAGAATAATCTGGGACACAGCTCCGGCAGGACATACTCTCAGACTTCTTGGTATGCCCATAATATTCATCCAGCATCTCGAGGAGGCTTCCAGAGTTTATTTGAAGATTTACTCTTCAATGATAAAAATAAGGGAAAAACTTGGTCTCAAAGCCGGGGAGAGAAGTATCTTTGATATAATTGAGGGCTGGAAAAAGCTTTCTCAGGATATTCTTGAGTTTCTTCAGAGAGAAGTTGCAGTATATGCTGTGTGTATACCTGAGGGGCTGAGTGTGGAGCAGAGTCTCAGGCTCAGAGCAGCCCTGGAAGAGAATGGGATAAAAATTCAGGGATGTGTTGTGAACAATATTATAACCTCTCCTGATTGTGAATATCATAGAAGGAAAGCTGAGATGCAGAGAAAATATATAGAGAAACTGGAGAAGAATTTTTCAAGGATAAAGCTTCTACCAGCTCTTGAATATGAAGTTAAGGGACTTAAGGCACTGGATGAGATTGAAGCCCTTCTCTTTGATAACTCTGAAAGATTCTTTCAGCCCATTCTATAAACTCTATATCACTACTCACAAAGGCTGATGTCATGTCAAGACTTCCATCCATATAGGGAAAAAAGAGGCAGGCAAAGCTTTTATCCACAATCATCACTCCCAGCAATACTCCGGATTTATTATCGATATTTTTGTCTGATATTATCTCAATGTCTTTAATTTTCTTTATATAATTAAAAAGTTCTTTCTCTACTTTTGGAACAGCTATTTTTGTTTTTTTTGCTTTTTTTAGTTTTTCAAGGATAATTATTGAAAGAGAGAGTGGGTCTTCAATTAATTTTCCTTTTTCAAGTAGATGAAAGTTATTGTAAAAAGTATCAGGAAGTGCAAGTAGACTATGTCGATCAAAGAACTCTTTGTGTTTGGTTATAATATTGAGATGATTATTAAATTTTTTTATAAAAATAACAGTTAGTTGCCCTATTGATGTAAGTCTGAAAACTCCTTTGTCCTTTTCAATTAGTCCAGCGCTTTTTAATGATTCAATATATCTGCTAATTGTTATGTAGGGTTTTGATATTCCATTTGATTTCAACACTTTTTTAATTTCTGAAGCATTTTTATAATCTTTTAGATTTTCCAGTATTAATACTCTATTTTCACGACCAAGTTCTTTTATTATATTAATTATGTTCATATTTAACAACATATGTTATAAAATAACATTTCGAGTAAGATATTAAACCATTAAATATATAAATTTTTTTTATGGAATTTATCAAAGACAGGAGGTTAGATTATCATGGCAGGTAAAGCGGTTTCTGTTATTGCTGGGATTTTGGCTCTGGCTTTGATTGGAGCGATTATCTATGCTGGAAGTATAAGTTCAACCTATGGGGAAAAGTTAAGGCAGAAAGAGAATGAGATTCAGAGTTTACAGGCACAGGTGGAAAAGTTAAAAAGCCAGGTTAAGGAGGCGTCTTCAGAAAAGGAAAGTGCTACACAGGAAACAACTCAGGTGGTTGAAAAGACAATAAATTGCCCTGATTGCCACGGTGATGTTAGTGGTTTCCATGAAATAGCTCTTCTTCAGAAGCTTGATGAGAAGAAGGGAATCGACCCACCAAGGATATGTATAAACTGTCACGGCGAGAAGATCCATAAGATACATGAGAAGAAGATTCAGAATTTGGGAGTAACAATGTGCAAGACCTGTCATATGAGTAAGAGTGGTGACTTCAGAGTGCCTGAGAAACGCCCCGGTGATGTACTTGTATGCCAGCTTTGTCACTTTGATGGCAACTATATAAAAATCCACAAAGCAAAGTGTGAACGCTGCCATTACGGCAAGGTGCTTGATATACACAAACCACTACTAGAGAAGAGATATTCAGAAATTAAAGAGCTTGGAACAGCAGAAACAGCAGGGTCTTCATAGATTCCCTGCTTTCCACTCTATTTTTACTGCTCCTTCAGGACATACAGTAGTGCACTGCATACAGGCAACACACCAGCTGAAGTCTTTAATTGAGGCTTTATTTTTTTCTTTATTATACTCCCAGATCCTTGGGGCTTTTGGGCATACTTCAATACCCTTTCTGCAGCCAGTACATTTACCCGTATTTCATATTACTTCATAAATTGCTTTCCACAATTTTATAACTTCAAAA
>CAZCRG010000071.1:0-8894 GCA_964501105.1 Candidatus Hydrothermarchaeota archaeon
GTCTATTTTGTTTTTCCTACTCTAACAGGATTGTGATTTTCATCCGGTTTTAACTCAATAAAAAATCTTCATAAGATCTGGAGATTCAGAGCTCAGGGGGTACCATATTATGTAATCTAATAAAAAATTTTTAGAGCCCACATTAAAAGAGTTCCCCCTATGAGAGCAAAAAATTGAATAAAAGAATCTCTCGGTGCAATATTTTTGTGAAGCTCTGGAATCAGGTCAGCACCGGCTATATAAATAAATCCTCCTGCGGCAAATAGGGCAATTGAAGAGGTGAAGTCAAGATTGCTCAGCCCCAGGTAGTAGCCTATCATGGCCCCAAAAACTGATGTTAAAGCAGTAAAGAAGTTGAAGTAGAGGGCCTTTTTGGCTGAAAGACCGCCAGCCACAAGTACAGCAAAGTCTCCAATTTCCTGAGGTATCTCATGGGAGATTATTATTAGTGTGGTTGCAACACCAAGGTTGAAGTCAATAAGATATGTGGCTGCAATAATGAGTCCGTCAAGGAAGTTGTGGGCAGAGTCGCCCAGGAGATTGAGCCAGGCGTAGGGCTTCACATGCACCTCACACTCCTCATCGTGGCAGTGGCGCCAGTAGAAGAACTTTTCAAGGACAAAGAAGGAGATTATTCCTGAGAGCACATAGACATAGGCTGAATTGCTCTGAAGACTCTCCACTCCCTCAGGTATAAGGTGGAGAAAGGCACCTCCCAGCAGTGTGCCTGAGGCGAAGGCTACAAGAGCAGGCAGAAGCCTGTTAAATACCCCCTGCCGGCCCACCAGAAAGATTATCCCTGAGAGGGACAACAGACTTACAATAAAAACTGAAATTAATATGTAGAGGAAGGTATTCATACTGCTCCAGAAAATAATTTTAACATTAGAATACTGGGCGGAATATTTTTAAATGGGGCGCTTAAAATTGTTCTAAGGGTGAGATTATGTTTCCTGGCAAGATAAATCCCAGGCAGATGAAGAAGATGATGAAGCAGATGGGAATGGAGATGGAGGAGATTGAGGCTATAGAGGTAATTATAAAACTCGAAGACAGTGAAATAATCATCTCAAATCCTCAGGTGAGTGTCATTAAAGCCATGGGGCAGAAAACCTATCAGATTGTGGGTGAAGAGACTGTTAAAAGTACTATTCCTGAAGAAGATATCAAGCTTGTTGCTGAGCAGGCTGGAGTAACTCCTGAGGAAGCTAAGAAGGCTCTTGAGGAGAGCAATGGCGATTTGGCTGAAGCCATAATGAAGCTTCAGGGTTGAAAATGGCAGAGAAGGAAGAGTTCAGGTGCCATGTATGTGGTAAGGTTTTCAACTCTGGAGAAGAGCTGGCTGACCACATTTTTAAGGAGCATCCTTCCTGCAATGTGGGCCTGCTTTAGTCTGGGAACTTCAGTAAAATTTTCAGCATCTAAATAACAATTTCTCCACTCCTCAGGATTTTAATCTTTATTGGTTCAACTATGGAATTTCCAACAATCTTATCTCCAGCCTTTCTTCTCAGAATTCCCACTACTGTTGTGGAGTTGTACCTCACTTTGATGCCATGCCTGTCTGCTGCCTGAAAGATTACCTGGGGTGCGCTGAAGAGGTTCAGGGAAGAGGGAATAGTGACTTCAATGGGCTTAAGGCTTTCAAAGACTTTTATGGTAACTCTTGCCTTCTCCACCTTCTCTCGGGCTCTTTTTTCTATTATGGTTATATTCTCTCTGCTGGTGCCGAGAAGTTTTGCAATCTCTTCCTGACTGTATCCCTGGGCTCTCAGCTTTAATACTTCCATCTGTCTTGGAGTTAAAAATCCATAGCTTTCCATCAGCTAAGCCTCCTGATGGAGGAGAGCTTGAGAGAGAACATCACCTCTTTCCCCCTCCTGAGCTGCATTTTTTCAACAGCATGGTTTGGCAAATCAGCAAAAACTCTAATTTTACCTGTATCTAAAGTAAGCCTTGTTAAAGCACTCCCTTTAGGATAAATCTCTACAATCCTGCCTCTGAGTATATTTCTGTGGGATACATTTAGGGGTACATCCTCCCTTAGAATTATCACCTCTTCTGGCCTTATTCCAAAGCAGACTTCAGAGCCAGACACTTTAAAGGGTAGGGATAAGATTTCTCCTCCCACTGTCACCTTTACTTCCTCGCCTTCTGTGCTCTCCACTCTTCCATAGAAGATATTGCACATGCCAGTAAACTCTGCAGCAAACTTTGTCTCCGGGAAGTGGAATAGTTCTTTAGCTTTGGAAATCTGCTCCAGCCTGCCCTTATTAAAAATAGCTATTCTATCGCTGAGATTAAGAGCCTCTTCCTGCTTGTGGGTTGCAAGGATTACAGTAATACCAAGCTGTCTTATCTTCTTTATTATACTGTGAATTTTTGCCTCACTTATGGGATCAAGGCTGGTGGTGGGCTCATCAAGGAGGAGAAGTTCAGGCTCAAAAACTAAAGCTCTTGCAAAGCTAATGCGCTGAGCTTCGCCGCCTGAAAGGCTTCTTGCCTTTCTCTCCTCATAGCCCTCAAGGCCCACAAGCTTTAGAACCTCCTTTACCTTTTCTTCAATTTCCTCTCTTGTGAAGTGCCTTATTTTAAGGCTATAGGAGATATTATCAAAGACGCTTCCTGAGAACATAACTGGTTTTTGAGAAACCAGAGCCATTCTCCGCCTGATGTCAAGTTTCTCTTTTTTACTCAATCCTTTAATTCTTTTACTAAAGATTTTAATTTCACCCTCGCTTGCATCTTCAAGAAGATTGATAATTCTCAGCAGTGTGGTCTTTCCTGAGCCGCTGGGGCCTAAGAGGGAAATGAGTTCTCCTCTTTCAACTTCAAGGTCAATACCCTTGAGCACCTCCTTTTCGCTGAATTTTTTCTTTATGCCCCTGAGCTCAACTATATTACTCATAGGCAGACCTCTTCTGAAGCTGGAACATTATTATATTCAATATAAAGCTTATGGATAGTAAGATGAGGCCGAAGGCTATGGCAGAGGCTATATCTCCCTGACTTGTTTCAAGGGGTATGGCCGTGCTCAGAGTTCTTGTTTTTGAAACCCTGATTATCTCGCCGTTTTTCATAATATCATAGGCAATATTTCCGCCCACTGTAAGGATAGCTCCAACTTCTGCAAAAACTCTCCCGGCTCCAGCTACTATTCCTGTGAGAATTCCATAGGCGGACTCCTTTAAAACCAGAAGAGCAATCTGTGTATCTCTTGCTCCTAAGGTGTAGGCTGTCTCCCTTATCTCTCTGGGCACAGCATTTATTGCTGCTATGCTCACGCCAAGAATTATGGGTGTGGCAAGGATATACTGGGCAAAAATCATAATTTCTTTTGTATAGAGGAGGTTTAAGAAGCCCAGAGGGCCATTGCGCATAAAGAAGATAAAAACGAGAAGACCGACCACCACTGGAGGAAAGCCCATGGCTGTGTTTATGGCTGTGAGAATAAAGCCTCTTAAGGGAAATTTTTTGAAGGATATAAGCACAGCAAGAGGCACTGCTGTGGCAGAGGCAAGAACAACAGCACTGGAAGATACTAATATCTGAACCTTGGCTACATTTATCACATAGGGGTCAAGGGTTATTATGAGTGTGATTGCACGGAGAATTCCCTCAATAAGGTAGTCCATGAAAGCACCTTTTTATTGCGCTGGTATAAAAATAACGATGGTAGAAAAAGAAAGAAAAGGTGCCTACCCTGTGGGTGGCAGTGTAGTGGTGCCCCTGTAGGGCTCGCCATTTTCGTCGTATAGGCCATGCACAGTAACTGGCACATACTGGTTGTAGTTCTCTCTGTCCACAAGGGCATCTGGATAGAAAAGCTGCTCGCCATTTTTCTTAAAGTCTTCTATTATCTTCTGACCCTCTGGCGAAGTCAAAAAGCCAATGTAGAGCATGGCAAGCTCATAGTTTCTCTCAGGATACTTCTTGGGATTCACTGCGATTATTGCATAGGGGTTGGCAAGAACTGGATCTCCTCCCTTCACAGGTCCTTCCACCAGGAGCTCTAAGTCGAGCTTGCCCTTGTAGGCAAGATAGGTTCCCCTGTCGGTTAGAGTATAGGCCTGCTTCTCATTGGCTATTGTCAGAGTTTTGCCCATTCCCTGACCAGTCTGCTCGTACCACTCACCACTGGGTGTAATTCCTGCAAGTTCCCACACAGCCAATTCCTTTGTGTGGGTGCCTGAGTTGTCTCCACGGGATACAAACTTTGCCTTGGCTTCTGCTATTTTCTTGAAGGCATCAGCGGCACTCTTACTTCCCCTTATTCCTGCTGGGTCGCTCTTTGGGCCCACTATTACGAAATCATTGTACATCACATTTCTCCTGTTTATACCATAGCCATCTTCAAGGAACTTGTCTTCTTTGCTCCTTGCATGTACAAGGACAGCGTCTACCTCACCATCTCTGGCCATTCTGATTGCTGCACCAGTGCCTACGGCATGAACTTCAACTATTACATTGTACTTTTTCTGAAAGACTGGGTTTAGAGCACCCAGGAGGCCCGAGTTGTAGGTGCTTGTGGTTGTTGCAAGCACAAGTGTCTGCTGAGGTTCTTGTACTTCCTGAGTTTCTTCGACATTTGTCACCTTGTGGGCACTGTTTACATCTTCCTGTCCACTGCTAACTGTCTTTTCAGATGTACAGCCCGCTCCTATCAGAACAAATAGCAGGATTAATATACTCAATATATATTTAAACATCTCATACCTCCTGTAGCTGAATGTAACCGTTGTTCGCTACATTGATTATTTAAAGTTTACGAATTTTCATCTTTATGTAATCAGAATCGTTTACGTGCATGAATTTTTAACTGATGCTGGCGGTAAGTCCCCTTGCGTAAGGGGGGATTAGGGCCTGCGACCCTTCACTTTTCCATCGCTCTCACTAACCCTTTATAAGGTCCCGGAGAAACATGTAAGTGAGGTTTTATGCTGCTCAGCTACCGCTTCCGCATTTACCCCTCGAAAACGGCTCAGGCAAAGCTACAGGAGCACCTTGAGCTGTGCCGGTGGCTCTACAACCGCCTGCTGGAGGAAGTCAACGGAGCAAGGAAAGAAGGTAGAGAGGTAAAGCAAACAGATACTCAGGCTCTCATAGTCAGGCTCAAGGATGAGAATCCTAAGCTAAGCAAGGTCTATTCTAAGGTTCTACAGTTGGTGAACTACCAGCTCTGGTCTAACATAAGAGCCCTGTATAAGCTGAGGAGGAACGGTAGGAAAACCGGCTGGCTGAGGTATAAAACCTCTCCCGACTCCTTCAAGACATTGAACTTCAACCAGAGCGGTTTCAGGATAGATTTTGGGAGGAAAAAGCTAATTCTCTCCAAGGTTGGCGAGATACCAGTTAAGCTACACCACAGGATAAAGGGCAGGGTCAAAGGCGTTATCATTAAGAGAACGAACTCAAACAGGTGGTATGCCATAGTGCAGGTGGAGGTGGAGCCAGAGCCTCTGCCAAAAACAGGCAGAACCGTCGGCATAGACATGGGCATAAGGCACTTCCTCACAGACAGCGACGGCAGGCAAATCGAAAACCCCGAGTTCTACAGGAGAACGCTGCGAAGAATAAGAGTGTTGCACCGCAACCTCTCAAGAAAGAAAAAGGGCTCAAATAACTGGGAGAAGGAGAAAGTAAGGCTGGCAAAAGCCTACGAGAAGCTTGTAAACCAAAGAGACGACTTCCTGCACAAGCTCTCCCGCTTCTACGTGAACAACTATGACCTCATAGTCGTGGAAGATTTATCAATTCAGAACATGGTGAAGAATCACAACCTCGCCATGAGTATCCTCGATGCCTCCTGGGGTAAGTTCCTTCGAATGCTGCTCTACAAGGCTGAGAGAGCTGGTAGAGCAGTTGTAAAGGTAGACCCCAGAGGCACCTCTAAAGAAGGTGATAAAAACTTAGATAGAGATTACCGCGCCTCGCTGAACATTCTGAAGCGCGGACTGATAGGGCTGGGACGGCCCGAAGTCACGCCTGTGGAGAGAGAACCTCTACTCCGTGTCCCCGCCTCAGCGGTGGTCACGGGGCAAGTTCTCTCCGTGAAGCAGGAAGCCCCTTGCGTAAGCAAGGCGTAGTTCACGTTTGGAGAAATCTATTTATGTTAGATTTGCACAATTATAGTAGAATGTACAAAGATGAGATTCTTGTTCTTCATGAATTTCTTGTGTGGGTTAAGAAGTTCTTTGAGCAGACTTATAAGTGCAACCAGTGCTTTATGGATTATGAGAGAAATCCTGTAAGGCACTACCACTTAAATCTCAAAAAGAAAGAGCACGAAAAAGCTCTCGGCCTTCTCCTCAGGGGTTTTGACAAATTCTTCAGAGAATATTATCAGAATGAAAGAAAATGAAACTGAAAAAGGCTGTTAAGGGTGCATTAAAGGGAAGTTTTCTCGAAGTCTCTGTCCAGCCAGGGGCTAAAAGGAATGAGTTATCTGGCTTCAATGAGTGGCGGGGCAGAGTGGAAATTAAAATAAAGGCTGAAGCCAAGGATAATAAAGCCAATGAGGAGCTTGAGCACTTTCTTTCTGATATTTTCGGTTGTAGGGTGGAAATAGCAAAAGGAAGGAAATCCCGGCAGAAAACTGTTTTTATTCCAATGAAGCAGGAGGATGTTGTGGGGGTGCTCTCCAGGCATATAACCTCAAAATAATCTGCAGAGATTTCACCCAAAATATTTGTTTAATGTTACTCTGGGGAAATCCTCCCAATGAAAATTTTGATTATAGCTGAGAAACCCAAAGTGGGCCAGAGAATAGCATCTGCCCTTTCAAAAGATTACAAGAGGAAGCGTCAGGGCAGGGTAAGTTTTTATGAGCTTTCAAGCAATGGGGAAAGTATTGTTATTGCCAGTGCCGCAGGGCACTTATACTCTCTCAAGGAGAAGAAGCCCTCAAGAAGCTACCCTGTTTTTGACATAGAATGGGCTCCTCTCTATGAGATTGAGAAGGGCAAGAGCTACACAAAACAGTATATAAATCTCCTGAAAAAACTGGGCAAAGAGGCTGATGTGTTTATAATTGCAACAGATTACGATATTGAAGGTGAACTTCTTGGATACAATGCTCTGAAGTTTGCTGTTCTGGACGATAAGGCAGTGGATAAAAGTAAAATAAAAAGAATGCGCTTCTCCACCCTCACTGCTCTTGACCTGAAAAAAGCCTATACTGAGCTTGCTGAGGTTGACTACAATCTGGTTGAGGCAGGTGAAACAAGGCATATTCTGGACTGGTACTGGGGTATAAATATATCAAGAGCTCTGACTGAGGCAGCCAGGAAGGTTCTCAAGCGCTATGCAGTTTTCAGTGCAGGCAGAGTCCAGACGCCAGCTTTAGCAATACTTGTGAGAAGAGAAAGGGAGATTGCTGACTTTAAACCCGAGCCCTATATGAAGATTTATGCAGACCTTCGCGTGTCAAAAAGAAAAATAAGGGCTGAGCATACTCTCGGCAGAATTTTTGACCTGCCAGAAGCTGAAAAGATTTTAAAGAAATTGGAAGGTGAGAAGGAAGCCAGAGTTAAGAAGGTAACTAAGCAGGAGAGCAGAGTGCCCCCGCCTGTGCCCTTTGATCTTGGCACACTGCAATCAGAAGCCTATAAAGCTTTCAGGCTCACTCCAAAGCAGGTTCAGGATATAGCCCAGACTCTCTATGAGGAAGGCTATATCTCCTACCCCAGAACCTCCTCTCAGAAGCTTCCTCCAGCCATAGGATACAGGAGGATTATAGAAGCTCTGGGCAAAAATGAAAAGTTTGCCGAAGCCTCTAAAAAGCTCCTCAAGAAGGAGAGACTCTATCCGAGACAGGGTAAAAAAGATGACCCGGCGCACCCGGCAATCTTTCCAACAGGCATAGTTCCTAAAAAGCTGGAGCCCAGGGCTGAGAAGGTCTATGAGCTCATAGCTTACCGCTATCTTGCTGTTTTTGGAGATGCCATGCTCAGGGAAAATATCAGGGTGAATGTTGATATTAAAGGGGAGGAGTTCAGATTCTCTGCCTCCAGAACCCTTGAGAAGGGATGGAGTGAGTTTTACCCCTACCTGAAGCTGGAGGAGATTCAGCTACCTGAAATAAAAGAGGGAGACATATTTAAAGTTTTGAAAATCTCAGGCGAGAAGAAAGAAACCTCACCGCCAAGGAGGTACAACCCTGCTTCTCTTGTGAGAGAGCTTGAGGCTCTTGGTCTGGGTACAAAGGCCACGAGGGCTGAGATTGTGGATACACTATATAAGAGGGATTATATCAGAGGGGTTTCCATAAAGGTTACTCCCCTGGGAATGCGCGTAATAGAAGCTCTTGAGAAAAATATTCCGAAGATTATTGACGAAAAGCTCACAAGACACTTTGAGGAAAAGGTGGAGAAGATTCAGCGTGGTGAGGCAAGTAAAGAGGAAACCCTTCAGGAAGCAAAAGAAGAACTCATAAAAACTCTCAAAATCTTTAAGGAAAAGGAGAAAAGTATAGGTAAAAGTCTTGCAGCTGGCTTTCTTGAAAAGGACAGGGAGATGAAGGTCATAGGAAAATGTCCCAATTGCGGCAGCGATTTGAGGATAATCCGCTCAAAAGCTTCAGGGAAGCAGTTTATAGGATGTTCAAATTACCCCGAGTGCAAGACCTCTTACCCTCTGCCACAGAAGAAGAATGTTTATCCCACAGACAAAATCTGCAGCACCTGCGGCTTACCCATGGTGAGCATACCCTTTGGCAACAGGAGAATTCTCAGCTGTATAGATATGAACTGCAAGAGTAAGGAGAAGTATAATAAAACAAAACGGACATAGAGGGGTTGCTGGCTGAAAAGTTATTGTGGTAACCCAAAATTTAAGTAATACTATCTATAAATTTCTGAAGTAGTATAAAAGGTGTGGGGGTATAAAATATGAAA
>CAZCRG010000072.1:0-8827 GCA_964501105.1 Candidatus Hydrothermarchaeota archaeon
CCTTTGAGAAGTTCGAAGGGCATAAGAACTTCTGTAGCAACTGCCACGACGTGGAAACAGACTGTACAAAGTGCCACTCTCTACCTGCAATAATGCAGTAATCTTTGTTCTATTTTTTATTTTTATTTAATTTTCTATACAAAATTTCTTGTTTTAGTGAGTTAGCCCTGAAAAAATAAAGGTGATAGTTTTGGTTCTTGATGAGAATACACTCAGAGAAGTTGAGAAACTGAAGGAAGACTGTATTGTGCTCTCTCATAATTATCAGATTCCTGAAATACAGGATGTTGCTGACTTCCTTGGTGATTCTCTTGGCCTATGCAGAGAAGCTCAGAAAGTTGACAAGCCCTATATAATGTTCGCTGGAGTGGACTTTATGGCAGAGAGTGCTGCCATGCTAAATCCTGATAAAACTGTAATTGTACCGGATTATGAAGCTCATTGCCCTATGGCTGCCATGCTTCCTGCAAAAAAACTTAAAGAGGCAAAAGAGGAACATCCTGATGCTGCTGTTGTGTTATATATTAATACAAGAATTGAAGCCCGTGCCCTTGCAGATGTAATTTGTACCTCGGCAAATGCAATAAAAATAGTCAAGGCTCTACCTGAGAAAAAAATACTCTTTGGGCCTGATAAAAATTTAGCCTGGCATGTTCAGAGGCATATAAAGGACAAAGAGATAATTGTTGTTCCTGAGACAGGACACTGTATAACTCATGACAGAATTTTTACTGAAGAGGATGTTGAAATAGCAAGAAAAAAGTATCCAGAAGCTGAAGTTTTAATACACCCAGAATCTCCTCCTGAAGTACAGTTGAAGGCAGATTATATCTGCTCCACTGAGCAGATGGTAAAAAGAGCAAAGGAAAGTGATGCAAAGGAGTTTATAATAGGTACTGAAGTTGGAATGCTATACAGACTGAAGAAGGAATTTCCAGATAAGAAATTCTATCCCCTCAATGAAAAAGCTGTATGTAAGACTATGAAAATGAATACTTGGGACAAGTTTATTACACAGCTCAGAGAGAGAAAGAATGTTATTAAAATAGATGAGAAAATAGCAGAGAGGGCAAGAATTAGTCTTGAAAGAATGCTTGAGTTGTCAAAATAGTTATAGCCACTGCATATTTCTTTAATTTTTCCTGCTGAGCCACCTCACAAAGCTCTTCATTTTCTTTTCCCTAGCAATCTCGGCAAAGTAGTAGGCTTCATCTTTTGTGCCCTTGGCGATAAGTATTATCACCTTACCCAAGGTGCTCCTTCCTGTCCTTCCCCGCCTCTGGATAGCTCTTATCTCGCTGGGCACGGGCTCATAGAAGACAACAAGGTCAACCCTTGGAATATCAAGGCCCTCCTCTGCCACACTGCTTGCCACAAGCACCTTTACTCTTCTCCTTCTGAAGGTTTCAAGTGCCTCAGTCTGGTGCTTCTGGCTCATGCCCTTCTCTCCTCCTCTCCTTGCCTGCCCCACGAAGCGTAGAGCCTTTATTCCTGCTCTTTCAAGGGCATCAAGTACTGTATTTATTGTATCTCTGTACTGAACAAATATGATTATTAGAGAATCCTCCCTCTCTGAGAACTGCTCCTCCACTATCTCAAGAAGAGCTCTGAGCTTGGGATGGGAGGTTTCAGCAGTGCTAAGAAGCTCCTGAGCTCTTGCTACTCCCTCATTATTGAGAAAGGACTTCTCACCTCTTGACTTCTTCTCCTTGGCCTTTAATCTTTCAAGATAGGCAAGAGCAGGTTCTGCACCCTGAGTTTCTGTGAGCTCAAGGAGATTGAAGGCATGCATGGCAGCTATCTGCAGAGCACTGGCACTGAAGAGATAGCCCTTTCGGCCTCTGGCGAGTCTCTTTCTTATTGTATTCCCGAGCTCAACAATATCTTTCTTGGATATATTTGATGTACTTTTGTAGGTAAGAAAACCCATCCTTCTCAGCTTGTTGAGATTTTCCTTCAAAAGCTCAGATATTATTTCAGAAGCCTCCTTCAGTTCAGGGCTTAGAGCAACTCTCCTCCAGCTCATCTCCACTCCCTTAACATAAGCCTTTACATCCTCATCCCAGGGAAGCCTCGCCTCAACCTTCTCAATTTTGAGATTTTTCAGCACCTCCTCTATTTTCTTTTTATCTCCCCCCGGAGAAGCAGTGAGTGCCAGAATTAAGCCATTGTAGCTCTTAGCTATCCTGACATATGCGTAATCTCCAACACTGCGGTGTGCCTCATCAAATATGAGAAGGGATACATCATTGAGAGAGTAAGCTCCAGCCTCAATGTCTTTCAGCACAGTTTGAGGCGTGGAAAATACCACTTTTGCCTTTTTCCAGAGCAATTTTCTCTTCTCCCTCTTCACCTCACCTGTGAAGGCTTCCAGAGAATCAATTTTTGTGAGTTTTCTGAAGGTATCAAGGTGCTGGTGCACAAGAGGCTTTGTGGGAGCAAGAAAGAGAACTCTGCCTTTCTCTAGAGAATCAACAGCAGTGAGAACAGCTATAATTGTCTTGCCCAGGCCAGTTGGTAGAACCACAAGGGTGTTTCTTCGCTTTGCTTCTTCAGCTATCTTAATCTGATATTCTCTTTTTTCAATACCCTGCCTGAGCAGGGGATGAGAGATAAAGCTGCCCTTCTTCTCCTCTTCAGCCTTGAAGAACTCATCGAGAGTTGACTGGGGCATAATGTATATAGAAGGGTTGTTCTGGTTAAAGTTTTCCTATTTTATGGAGCTGAGCCGGAGGGCAGCTCACGCTTCTCTTGATTGAGAAGTGAGGAAACTCCGCCCATCGCTGCAGCACCCAGGGGGTGAAAGCCCCGCGCCGAGAGGCGCAGCTCTGGAGCAGAAACGATACCCGGGCTGAGAATACAGCTATGAAGTCGAGAGACAGAGTTTCTCTTCCCGGGATGAAACGGCCATCTCTGGGGATGCAAGCAGGAGGGAGCGCTCTGCTGCAGGAGCCCCTCCGCTGGTGCGCTAAGACCAATGCTGCCTGAAACAGAAGGCGGGTTACTCCCGGCACGGCTCCAGTTGAATTATTATTTATTTAGTGAGTCAAGAGGAGGGAGCGAAGATATTAGATTTAAAAAAGTCTTTTTAGATATGGGAAATGTTATAAAAATGACACCAGAGGAAAAGGCAAGGCAGAAAATTGATAAACTGCTGGAGATGCAGAAAAATGAAAGAAGAAAGTTATTTGGCTACCTTCGAGGGGGATAAACGCTACATTCTTACTCAAGCCCAGGATAAGCTCAAATCCTTTCCCTCTCCGGCAAATTATTTTAACCACGCAGGATAATTTTTATTATGGTGCTCCAGACCATTGCAACTGTTTTTCTGGGCCTATCAGCCCTTATATTCGCCTCCAACATTGCTGTTGAGCGGTCCAGGAGGATAGCCAGGAGGCTGGGTATATCTGACCTCATAATAGGTTTGACAGTGGTTTCCATTGGCACCTCGCTGCCTGAGATCTTCTTGAGCCTGATGGCAGGCATATACCGGCTCCAGGGGCTGGAGTCCAGCGGTATAGCAATAGGGAATATTATGGGCTCCTGCCTGTCGCAGATAACAATAATCCTTGGTCTGAGCGGCATGGTGACTAAGCTTTATGTTCCCATGAGATCATTGAAGCGCGATGGCACAATGATGCTTGTAGCTATACTGCTGATGTATGGCGCATCTTTCGATGGGATAATAACCTCTCTGGAGGGAATTGCCCTTGTGTTCATCTATATCGCCTATCTTTTCTATCTTTCCAGAGAGGATAGGATTACAAAGGATGAAGGGGAGAGAAAACACCAGATCCTTATTTATGATTCCTTCTTCCTGCTTGGAGCTCTTTTAGTTGTGGTGCTATGTTCTTCAGTTGTAGTACACGAAGGTCTTGCACTGGCTTCAATGTTAGGAGTTTCTCCATTTATAATAGGGATACTTGCAGGCGTGAGCACATCTCTACCTGAGCTCAGCATCTCAATAGGCGCCCTGGGCAAGGGTGCAAAGGGGCTCTCTCTGGGCAACCTGATTGGTTCCAACATAACAGACCCCCTTCTCTCTCTGGGTATAGGTGCAGCTGTGGCTGGCTTTGCCGTTGAGATTAATGCCATAGGCTTCGATTTTGTTTACTGGATTTTTTCCAGCATTGTGGCAATGCTTCTACTCTGGAACCACATAGACCTTAACAGAAAGGAGAGCTCCATTCTTATATTCCTCTTCCTCATGTACATATATCTCAAAGCCCTTGGAGTTTGAAAATGAATGAGGGACTAACCTGGGAGGAGGCAAGAGAAAGGCTGAAAATATACGGGAGAAATGAGATAAGGAGGGTAAAGAAGAGAAGCCCTTTAAGGATACTCCTATCCCAGTTCACCTCACCCATTATTCTAATTCTCATAGCAGCTGCTTTTATTTCCTTTGTCACAGGCTTTCTTTCCCCGCGAACAAGCTTTATAGACTCAGCTTTAATCCTGCTGATAGTTTTAATCTCCGGGGTAGCAGGCTTTCTTCAGGAGTACAAATCCGAGAAAACAATAGAAGCCCTGCAGAAAATGGCTGCTCCAAAGGCAAAGGTTGTGAGGAGTGGAAGGTTTGCTGAGATTGAAGCCTCCCAGCTTGTGCCTGGTGATTTAATTCTTCTTGAGGCTGGGGACGTAGTTCCAGCAGATGCTGAGCTAATAGAGGCCTTTGCTCTAAAGGTGGACGAGGCAAGCTTAACCGGTGAGAGCATACCTGTTGGGAAGAAGGCTGGCGATGAGGTTTATATGAACACCTTTGTTAACACCGGCAGAGCTAAGGCTGTTGTAAAGGCAACAGGTATGGCTACAAGGGTGGGTAGGATAGCAGGAAAACTTGAGGAGATAGAGGAGGAAGCCACGCCCTTCCAGAAGGAAATGGCAAAGTTCAGCAAAAATGTGACAAGGGCTATTATTCTTCTCATTTTTGTTATGAGTGGAGTTTCTTTCTTAAAGTACGATCTGTCAACATCCCTCCTGCTGGCTGTCTCTCTGGCTGTGGCAGCAATCCCGGAGGGCTTACCAGCCGTTCTGGTGCTCTCCTTAACCATGGGAGCCAAAGCTATGGCAAAAAGAAATGCTCTGGTGAGAAGGCTCGCCGCCATAGAGTCGGTTGGTGCTGTGGATGTAATATGCACAGATAAAACAGGCACAATAACTGAGGGTGAGATGAGGGTAACTGTGATTCTTACAGACAGAGAAATAGAGGTTGAGAAGGTTGAGGAGGCTGAAGAGGACTTAAAGCTCGTACTCATGTGCAACGCCCTGTGCAACAACTCCAAGGTGCTCTACGAGGAGGGTAAAAGGCGATACTCTGGAGATAAAACTGAAATCGCCCTGAAAATGGTAGCCAGGAAGTTTGGTTTTGATAAGGAGGAGCTGGACAGGGAATACAGGAGGGTGGATGAAATACCCTTTACCTCAGAGAGAAAGATGATGAGCATTGTGGTTGAGAAAGGAGAAAGGAGGCTAGTTTTCTCCAAAGGTGCTCCAGAGATTCTTATTTTGAGGTGCTCAAAAGTTTATCACAAAGGAGAGGTGGTTCCTCTTGATGAAAATAAAAAGCAGGAGATACTGAAGAAGAATGAGGACCTTGCCTCCAGGGGACTGCGCGTCCTGGGCTTTGCCTTCAAAGAACTTGGAGAGGGTGAGGTAGAGGAGAACCTGGTGTGGCTGGGACTTCAGGGTATAATAGACCCGCCCAGAAAGGAGATTTACAAAGCCATTGAAGACTGCAAAACTGCTGGAATTAGAGTGTTGATGATAACAGGTGACAACCCGCTGACTGCCAAAGCCATAGCTGAGGAAGTTGGTTTAGAAAGCTCTGGGGTTGTTCTGGGCAGTGAAATAGATAAGCTCAGCAACAGGCAGCTTGAGGAGAAGCTCGCCTCGGGTATTAATATTTTTGCAAGAACCTCGCCCATGCACAAGTTCAGAATTCTTCAGGTGCTCCAGAAGGAGAGCAGAGTTGCTATGGCTGGAGATGGTGTCAACGATGCCCTTGCCTTAAAGAAGGCTGACGTTGGCATCGCCATGGGTGTTAGAGGTACTGAAGTGGCAAAAGAAGCAAGTGATATTATTCTCCTGGATGACAACTTTGCCAGTATAGTTGCTGCAGTCAGAGAAGGTAGGAGGATTTTTGACAACCTTCGCAAGTTCATAAATTACCTCTTCACCTGCAACTTTGCAGAGGTGGCTGTGATATTCCTTGCAACTTTATTTTTAACCTTAAAGGAGCCTGTGCTTCTCCCGGTGCAGCTCCTGTGGATAAACCTCCTCACCGACGGCCTGCCAGCACTTGCTCTTGGTATTGACCCTGCATCTCCAGGTATAATGAAGAGACCTCCCAGAAAGATGGGAGAGGGGATTTTAAATAAAAGACTGACTCTGCAGATATTAATTATAGGGATTGAGCTGACAGCTTTGCTGTTTTTGATTTTCTTTTTAACTTTAGATTCAGGGGAAGGCGTTGCGAGAACAGCTCTGTTCACAGGCTTTGTGCTGTATGAGTTTGCAAGGATAACAGGTATAAGATTCCAAGAGAAGTCGAGTTTATTTTCCAACAGGCTACTTCTGTTATCTCTCGTATCTTCCCTTATGCTTCAGCTCCTTATTATCTACACACCAGCAAATACTTTCTTCCACATAGAGCCTTTAGGATTCCATGAGTGGGTAGTTCTGCTGTTTGGCTTTGTTTTAAGCCTAATACTGGCGGCTGTAACAACTATAGCAATAAACAGGATTGTAAGAGATTAGAACTCATTAATCTTAAATAAGTTTGATATCAAACTGGCAGTAGTTGTCTCCAAGTCCCCAGCATTTGACTTCCTTTACACTGGATTTCCCTATGGTTGAATCCACAAGACCGCCGAGAAGGCCTGCTTCAAAATAACAGATGGGTGCACCAATATTTGGCATACCTCTTGCCACCAATTTTGTAGGGCAGGAAGTTGCCATGGCAACTGGAGCCCTTGAAGCCATGGTGGTGGACGTCCAGTGTATTATGCCCAACCTCCAGCCTGCTTCAGAGTGCTACCATACAAAGATAATCACAACACTACCCTATATCAAACTCCTAGGGGCAATGCACGTTGATTTTACGCCTGAGAATGCAGACGAGAGTGCAAAGAAGATTATTGAGATTGCCATTGAGGCATACAAACAGAGGGACAAGAAAAAGGTAATGATACCTGAGAGCACCATGGAGATGTACGGCGGCTTTTCTGTGGAGCAGATAGTTGAAGCTCTCTCCAAGGTGAATCCTGAGGATCCCTTACAGCCAGTCATTGACAACATTGTTAATGGAAATATCCTCGGTGCTGTAGCACTTGTAGGATGCGCCACCTTCAATTATAAACAGGACTACGGCTATACAGAACTTGCAAAGAGGCTGCTCAAGGAAAATGTTCTTGTTCTCGCTACGGGATGCGGTGGACATTCTCTGGCAAGGCACGGATTTATGATTCCCGATGGCGAAGGAGCAGAATACCTGGGAGACGGAATAAAGGCAGTGCTCAAGGCTATAGGCGAGGCAAATGGCCTTCCTTCCCTGCCACCGGTATTGCACATGGGAGCATGCGTTGACAACTCAAGGGTGGCAAATCTCCTCTATGCCCTGGCTGCCAAGCTCGATGTGCCAGTGAGCAAGCTTCCTGCCGTGGGTTCATGTCCAGAAATGCAGAGCCCCAAGGTGCTTTCCATAGGCTCGTATTTCCTTACGCTTGGCGTGGATGTGCACGTGGGCACACCCTTCCCGATAAGCGGCTCTAAGCTTGTCACAGATATTCTTACAGGGGACAAGGAGGATCACCCACTTACAATTGATGGGCTCTTCGGCGGAAAGATAATCTACGAGCCTGACCCCAAGGTAGCCGCAGAAAAGATACTCGAGAGAATAAAGATGAAGCGCGAGGCTCTTGGTATATAGGGAGGCTTCCCTTTTTCTTTTCTATTTTTAAATATTATCAGGGGAGGATTTATTTAATGCATCCATGATATCATCAAGTATAATCAATTAAAAGCTATCTCAACTCTCCATAGGCTTCTTCTCTGCCCACTGGTATTCTTAGCAGGTTTCAGAAATACCAGCCTGATGTGCTCCTATTAATTATCAAATAGCTGCAATGATGAGAATAAGAGCCATCTGATATAGGAATCCGCTGGAGGGTTCCCCATGAGGAGAAGCCAGACTCTGAGCAGTTTAAATCTAATGGAGAGTGGGTAGATGACTGAGCTTCTTTATCTGCAGGACAGCTACTTAAAAAGTTTTGAAGCCGAGGTTGTGGAAACCACCGAAGATGGGGTTGTTCTCAAAGCTACAGCCTTTTATCCTGAAGGTGGAGGTCAGCCGACAGATAAAGGTGTTTTAATACGAGATGGTGAAAAATTTCCTGTCCATCTTGTTAAAAGAGAAAAGGGAAAAATTATTCATCACTGCAGAGCTGAAGGTCTGCAGGTGGGCGACACAATAAAGGGTGAAATTGACTGGGAGAGAAGGTACACCTTCATGCGCTACCACACTGCTCTCCACATTTTAGCCAGGATTCTCTATGATGAATTTGGCGCAGTTGTGACAGGAAACCAGATTGGAATAGAAAAATCAAGAATGGATTTTGATGTTGAGGGCTTTGACAGAAGCCTTCTACCTGAGATTGAGAAGCAGGCAAACGAGATAATTAAATCCGGGAAAAAGGTTAAAATTTACATCCTGCCAAGAGAAGAAGCTGTAAAGCTTCTGGATACAAAAAAGACCAGAGTAGACCTCATCCCAAAAAGCATTAAAGAGCTTCGACTTGTGGAGATTGAAGATTTTGATATAGACGCCTGC
>CAZCRG010000073.1:0-8821 GCA_964501105.1 Candidatus Hydrothermarchaeota archaeon
TTCTTGTAAAACTCATTGAATATAAAAAATTTTTAAAAGAAGGTGTAAAAAAGAGTGAAAAAAGATTAAAAAATATTAAAATGGATTAATAATCTGGAGATAATTTACTAATTTTATATATTGATAATAACCTGTAATATTTTATGAAATTCTCTCTTGGCCTCACCACCAGTATGCCTTTAGAATATTCTATGAAAATTACCTTACTGGCGAAAGAAAAGAATTTTTACAGGGTTTTTGTTGGTGAGGATATACTTTCAAGAGAGATATTTACCTATCTTTCTATTATTGCTGTAGAGTCTGGTATGCCAGTAGCCTCAGGTATACTCAGCCCTTATGTCAGAAATATTGTTTCAATAGTAAGTGCTACTGCGGGGCTTCAGCTTATTACTGGAAACAAATTTTCCCTTGGCATTGGCACTGGAGGGATTGCAGAAGTTGAGAAGCTTACTGGTAAGCCACCTCAAAAATCCACTGAGGTACTTAGAGAATTCACTGGATTAATAAGAGACATTTTCAGGGGAAAAGAAGTGACGGGTGAAAAAATCTGTCTGGAGGGATATAATCTCAAGGTAAAGAACATAAAAGTGCCAGAGATATATTTTGGAGTCAGAGGGAGTAAACTTCTTGCCCTTGCTGGAGAAGTTGCAGATGGTGTTATATTTTCTGCACCAAGAGGTTATCTCGGAGACGCCCTCAAAATAGTAAAAAATTCTGCTAAAAAGCATGGGAGAAGGGATATAAAAAAAATACTCTGGAACCCAGTGGTTGCCGGTAAATCAAAAAATGTAAGAGTAGTTGTAGCTACTATGCTTGTAAGTACTCCACGCTATATTCTTGAGAAGGTGGGGCTTGCTGAAGAGGCTCAGAAAGTAAAAACTGCTCTTAAAAAAGGTGATTATAATAAAGCCTCAGCACTTGTAAGTAAAGAAGCTCTAAGGGAGTTCTGTATTCAGGGTAGTATAGAAGATATCAAAGAAGAGTTTGAAACTCTCGCCAGAGAGGGTTTTCAGGAGTTTATTATAACCCCCATGGGCGACAGGTTTGACCTTTCCAGGTGGTAGAATGGACTTTGGGGTTAATTTCAATGGTGATATGGATATTAGAGAAGCAATGAGTAAAGCTACTAAAGCAGAAAAAATGGGTTTTAGTCATATATGGGTGGGAGAAAGCAGGTCTTTTGTACACCCTTTTCCCCTTATTGTTTCTCTCTCTTCTGCCACACAGAATATAGTAATGGGTACAGGGATAATCTCTGCTCTTGGGAATAGATGTTTTCACATAAATAAAGCATTTTTAACACTTAAAGAGTTTTATGGTGAGCGCTTTATTGCAGGTATAGCCCCTGGAGATGAACAGAGTTTAAAAATAGAATGTATATCAACAAAATCTGTGCTTAAAAAGCTTGAATACTGTATATCAAAAATAAGGAAAACAGTACCTGTTTTTATAGGTGCTTCAGGTCCAAAGTTAATAGAGCTTGCAACTCTAAAGGCTGAAGGTATAATATTAAACTATATTAATCCAGAATACTTAAAATGGGCATTAAAGCATAGAAAGAAAAAAAAATATACTGTTGCAATAGCTCCATCGTTAATTCTACCAGATAAAGAAAATGAGAGAGAGTTACTGTATGCAGCAGGTGTGATAGTTGCAGGTGCCAATAAGGTTTTCCTTGAGGAAGCCGGGATATATAAAGAAGCCCAGGAGGTGAGGAAGAAAGTTGTAAATGGAAATTTTAGAGCTCTTGTAGAGCATAAAGATTTTCTCCTTGAGAATTTTACCCTCTCAGGTACTCAAAAAGAATTTGTTGAGAAAGTTGAGGAGCTGATGAAGCTCGGCCTGGACCAGGTAATCTTTGGTTCACCTTTCAACAAGTCAGAAAAATTTGAAGAAGCAGAAAATATTATAAGACTCTTTGAGTAAACCATAAAGAGGTGAAAGTATGCTTATTAGAGTAGCTCACTCTCCAGACCCTGATGACGCTTTCATGTTCTATGCTCTAAAGATGAAGAAATTTCCAACACCAGGATATGATTTTGAGGATATTCTGGGCGATATAGAAACTCTCAACAGAGAGGCATTAAAGGGAACCTATGAAGTCACAGCTATATCGATTCATGCCTACCCATATCTTGCAGGAGAATATGCTCTATTAAATACAGGTGCAAGTATGGGTTTCAAATATGGCCCCATCGTAGTCGCAAAAGAGAAACTTGAAAGCTTAGAAGGAAAGAAAATAGCTATTCCAGGTAAACTTACTTCTGCCTATTTAGCCTTGAAGCTCTATGAGAATAATTTTGAAGAAGTAACAATAAAATTTGATAGAATTCCTGATCTCGTAGTCTCTGGAGATGTTGATGCAGGTTTAATAATTCATGAGGGCCAGGTAACATATAAAGATATGGGACTAAAAAAAATTGTGGATCTCGGGGAGTGGTGGTATGAAGAAACCTCTCTTCCTCTGCCCCTGGGCGGTAATGTCATTAAACGTAGTCTTGGTGAGAATACTCTAAAAGAGGTTTCTGGTTATCTCAAAAGAAGTATTGAATATGCCCTTGAAAATGAGAATGAAGCTCTGGAGTTTGCTCTGAAATATGGAAGGGGTCTGGACAGAGAGAAAAACAGAAAATTTGTAAGAATGTATGTAAACAAATATACCCTTGATTATGGTGAAGATGGGAGAGAAGCTGTGAGACTTTTACTCAGGAAAGGGTATGATGCTGGAGTTATAGACAGATATATAGAACCTGAGTTTATCTAGCAACTCCAGAACTATATATAAAAAAGCAAAAGCAAAAATTTTAAATACTTGAGTTATATAAGTAGGGTAGGTTTTAAAAAATAGATTATCACAGTTTAAGAGAAATTAAACACAGGAGTCGAGATTATGAGCTGGAAGGTGTTAAATAAGGTAGCTGTGGTGGTTTTAATTTTTGCTCTTTTAACCGGGATTGCCTATGCCAAGCCTGAATTTGCCCAGGAGACTGGGCAACCCTGTAATGTGTGTCATCCCGATTCACCACCCCAACTTGGACCTGCCGGGGAATATTTCAAAGAGAAAGGTACTCTCGAAGGTTATGGAGAACTGCCTGTTCAGGGAGAGGAAAAGCCAGGTGGAAGGTGTACTGTATGTCATGCAAATCTCAAGCCTAACCCCACACCCAGGGAAATTGTAGCAGGGCCCACATCACCCAACCATAGATTTAAGCTAAATCATGGAAATGGAAGATTCTGGTGCTTTGAGTGTCATAATCCCGCCAACAGGGATAAACTCAGACTCTTAAATGGAACTGAAATTGACTTTAAAGACTCACCAATTCTCTGTTCTCAGTGCCATGGTATAGTTTACAGAGACTGGGAAGCTCACATCCATGGCAGATGGACTGGCTCCTGGGAAGAAGGAAAGCCTGCACTGAGCTGTGCAAGTGTTAATGCTCCTGATGACAGAGGATGCCACAACCCCCATGATCCAAAGTTCAAACCTATAGAACCTGAGCCGGCACCAAAGAGGCCTCCAGAGTCTCCACACTTCAAGAACTATAACCTTTATACAGCAGTTGTTCTGGCTATATCAATTGTCCTTGCTATAATAGCTGCATGGAAGTGATATTATGGGTGAGGTAAGTAAAAGTAGAAGGAATTTCCTGAAAGGCATTGCCGGTGGGGCAGCTCTTGCTGCTGTTCCTTTTGGTGATTTTAAGATTCCAGTAATAGATGTTACCCTTGAGGAGTTCTTCCAGAAACATTATAAAGAGATGTCACCAGAGGATAAAAAGAGAGTTATAAAGCGACTTGAAGAGAAATACAACAGAGAGTTTGGCAGAAATGATGTTGAAATAAAGACCACAGAGCCGAAGCATGGGGTTCTCTTTGGTTATGCACTTAATATTAAGAAGTGTATAGGATGCAGACGCTGTGTATATGCCTGCGTCAAGGAAAATAATCAGTCAAGACACAACCCGGAGGATCCAACAAAATCCCAGATTCAGTGGATAAGAGTTGTGGAGATTGAGAAGTTTAAAGTGGAGCCCGGCGAGGAGGGTAGAGACTTCAGAACTAAATTTGGAGAACTAAAGGCAGGAATAAATCTTGAGGAAAATGAACACTACTATGAACATGCAAAGGTTCCTGACGAAGACAAATTCTACCTGCCTGTGCAGTGCCAGCAGTGCGAAAAGCCTCCCTGTGTTAAAGTTTGCCCCACCAAGGCTACCTGGAAAGAGCCTGATGGAATTATAGTGGTGGACTACAACTGGTGTATTGGCTGCAGATTCTGCTTAGCTGCCTGCCCCTACTGGGCAAGACGCTTTAACTGGAGTGACCCATATATTCCAAAAGATGAGCTCAATCCCAAGATGCACTATCTCGGGAACAGGCCAAGAATGCGTGGTGTTGTGGAAAAGTGCACTTTCTGTATTCAGCGCTCCAGAGAAGGAAGATATCCTGCATGTGTTGAAGTCTGTCCTGTAGGAGCAAGAAAGTTTGGCAATCTTCTCGACCCTGAGAGTGAGGTCAGGAGGATAATTGAAGAGAAGAGAGTATTCAGACTTAAAGAAGAACTCGGTACTGAGCCCAAATTCTTCTACTTTATGGACTGAGGTGATAAAAATGAAGCTGTTGAAGTTTGCATTAACATCAATAAAAATCGCCCTTACTGGAAGCCCGAGATACTATGCCTGGCTTCTCAGCCTTCTGGTATTAATTTTATTCGGAGCCTGGACCTATCTACAGCAGTTGAAATATGGCTTGATAATAACTGATATCAGGGATCAGGTGTCCTGGGGCAGCTATATAGCTAACTTTACCTTCCTTGTTGGTGTGGCTGCAGCTGCTGTAATGATAGTCATCCCAGCCTACCTCTACAACAAGGAAGACTTCAAGCACATCACAATCTTTGGCGAACTTCTTGCTGTGGGCGCTCTTGTGATGTGTTTGAGCTTTGTTCTTATAGACCTCGGTAGAATTGACAGAATGCTTCACATACTGCCCTTCACAGGCACACCCAACTGGCCTCAGTCAATGCTCACATGGGACGTTATAGTGCTCAATGGCTACCTTTTCCTTAATACACTTATACCGGGCTATATTCTCTACAAGAAGTACTACAATGAACCTTTGCGAAAGTGGATATACTTCTTTATTTATCTATCAATACCCTGGGCAGTCAGTATACACACAGTTACAGCCTTTCTGTATGGTGGTCTTGCGGCAAGACCTTTCTGGAACACAGCTGTCATGGCTCCCCGCTTCCTTGCCAGTGCCTTTACAGCAGGGCCTGCCCTGATAATAATAATACTCCAGATAGTCAGGCGCTACACCTGCATAGGACAGGAAGGATGCAAGCTTGTGGTGCACACAAAGACCCTCTTCAAGCTTGCCAATATAGTGCTAATCGCCATGATAGTGAACCTCTTCTTCCTGATGTCAGAGATATACACAGTTGGTTATGCTGCAACCTCCCACCTCGCACCGCTGAAGTATCTCTTCTTTGGCTTAACCCATGGAGGCGAGACCTATGCCAAACTCACACCCTACTTCTGGACAGCCATAATCTTTGACCTGACAGCAGGATTCCTGCTTCTGATACCAAAGACGAGATACAATCTAACAACCCTAAATATAGCCTGTATTCTTGCCTTCGTGGGCATCTGGATTGAGAAGGGTATGGGACTTATAATCCCAGGCTTTATACCCACCCCAATAGGCGAGATATGGGAGTACTACCCAACCATGCCGGAGATAGTAATAACTCTGGCAGTATGGGCCCTTGGCTTCTTTGTCTATACCCTGCTGCTTAAGGTGGCTATAGCCATAGAGGCAGAAGAAGTCAAGGCCTGATTGGCCTTTTTTTACTCTTTTTTTTATTTGCTTTTTATTTGTGTTGTCTCTTTTTACTCGCCAGTTAAAATCTCTGTAAATTCCCAGCCCTTCATGGTGCCGTATTTGCCCTTCTCAGCCTCCTTCTCTGAAAAAGCTTTCATCTCATCTGACTTATTCCCCTCCCTGTAGACTGCAAAGGGCACAGCACCATTGGTATGAGTTTTTACCTCAATGGGCGTAGGATGGTCTGTGAGTACAGCAATTTTAAAATCATCAAGGCTATCAAGAAGTCTTCCCACAATCTCTTTATCTATAGCCTCAATAGCCTTAATTTTCATCTCCAGATTGCCCTCATGTCCTGCTTCATCAGGTGCCTCAACATGGAGATAGCAGTAATCCACCTCCTCAAGTACCTTCAGGGCGTACTCAGCCTTATTCCTATAGTTTGTATCATAGTAGCCAGTAGCACCTGGTACCTCTACAGCCTTTAGCCCAGCATAAATCCCCAGTCCCTTGATTAAGTCAACTGCTGAGATTACAGCACCCTGGAGGTTGTAAAGCTCCCTGAAGCTGGGAAGCTCTGGCCTCTTTCCCTGGCCCCAGAGCCATATCATATTGGCAGGGTTCTTTCCAGCCTCAATTCTTTTCTGATTTACTTTAGCCTTCTCAAGAATCTCTCTCGACTCCAGCATAATCCTATTCAGCACCTCAGCCTTCTCACCATTCTTTATGAGATTCTCATCAATTTTCTCTCCCACTATATCATGAGGCGGCACAGCTTCGACCTCTGCACCAAAGGAGCATATAAAGAGGTTTCTGTAGCTTACTCCTGAGTAAAATCTTCCATATCCTGCTAATGAACTGTTGTTGAGCAACTCTATTAACTCCTTCCCCTCCTGGCTTGAGATATGTCCTGCTGTGAAGTCCTTTATTCTGCCTTCCTCGACAGTAATAAAGTTGCACCTGAAGGCTACCTCATCCCTGCCAAGAGAGACACCTGCACTTACAGCCTCGAGAGGCCCCCTTCCTGTGTAATATTTTCTTGGGTCATAACCCAGTAGAGATAAATTTGCCACATCGCTGCCTGTGGGCATTCCTTCAGGAATTGTAACAAGTTTTCCTCCCTTTCCTTTATTAGCAATAAAATCCATATTAGGCGTATCTGCTGCCTCCAGGGGAGTTTTGCCACCCAGCTCCTCAAGGGGATAATCTGCCATTCCATCGCCGACAACCACAATATACTTCATACTCTACCCCTTTATTATCTTCTCAAGCTCCTCAAGGCTTGGTTCAATCTCCAGAGGCTTCTCATAGTGGCTGAAGACAACATCAGGATCCTTCAGAGCATGGCCTGTTGTTATGCACACAACCCTTTCACTTCTGTCAATCTCACCAGCCTCTACAAGCTTCTTCAATCCTGCAACACTTGAAGCGCTGGCAGGCTCAACACCCACTCCAAGAGTTCTTGCAAGAAGCTTCTGGGCCTCAATAATCTCTTCATCACTCACAGCCTCAGCTGTGCCTCTGCTCTCCTTTATGGCCCTTAAAGCCTTTGGAGCATTGACAGGTGCACCAATTCTTATGGCAGTGGCAAGGGTTTCAGGATTTGCCACTGGCTCAACCTTATCCAGGCCTTCTTTAACAGCTCTAACCACAGGAGAAGCTCCCTCAGCCTGGATACCAGTCATTACTGGCAGCTCCTCTATAATTCCTGTTTCATAAAACTCCTTAAAGCCCTTCCATATGGCAGAGATATTGCCGCAGTTACCAACAGGCAGAACAACCCTATCAGGTGCATTAAAGTCAAGCTGATCTGCAATTTCAAAAGCTTCACTTTTCTGGCCTTCAAGGCGCCAGGGATTAATTGAGTTGAGAAGATAGATATTGAAGGCTTTACTTGCCTCGCGTATTAGCTTTAAAGCCACATCAAAGTTGCCCCTAATTCCTATAACCACTGCACCATGAAGAATAGCCTGGGCAAGCTTCCCCATTGCTATCTTACCGCTGGGGAGCAGGACATAGCACTTTATTCCAGCTTTGGCTGAGTAGGCTGCAAGGCTTGCACTTGTGTTGCCTGTTGAAGCACAGCCAACTGCCTCTGCTCCAAGCTCAAGAGCCTTTGTAACTCCAAGAGTCATCCCCCTGTCCTTGAAGGAGCCCGTGGGGTTAGCGCCCTCATTCTTAATATAAAGCTCCTTAATGCCAATACTTTCAGCAAGTCTGTCAGCCTTATAAAGAGGCGTACCACCTTCTTCCAAGGAGATTATCCTTGCATCCTTTCCTACAGGCATAAACTCCCTGTAGCGCCAGAGATTGAAGCTTCTCTTTCTAAGCTCCTCTCTGGTTAACTCAATCTCACTTAAATCAAGCTTCACCTCCAGAAGACCGCCGCAGCGGCACTTGTAGATTATCTCACTGCTACTATAGGTGGAACCACACTCAATACATTGAAGTTCAAACATCTTCTCGCCTCTCTTCTTCTATATAGTAAAGAGCCTCATATACATAGATAAAGCACATTGACAAAGTTCCAAAAATTAGCTCTGCACTCAGAGCAGAAAAAGCAACAGCAAAGCTGGGTCTCGGCAATGCCTGAGCAAAGTTTTCAGATGCAAAATCTAAATACTGAAAGTTTGTCAATATATGGTAGCCAATAATAATCATAATCGGTAGAGCCAGGAAGAAAGAAGTTATATATTTCATCACAGATAAGCCCAGAACAGAACCAAGCCTTTTTCTGGAGAAGTTAAAACTTTTCTTAAAAGCTTTCATGGGGTCGAGAGAATTAACCACAATAGCAGTGTCATAGAACTGAAGCATTACTAAGAATATTACAACAAAGACTGATGAAATCGACAGAAAAATGAGAATAGATACAAATATAAAAACGTTACTGTCCATGATAAGCTTTGAAATAAGAAATATTATACCAGAGCCTATCAATAAAGCCAGAATTGAAATAAAGATAACCACACCCATAAGTATGCTGGATATTAAC
>CAZCRG010000074.1:0-8806 GCA_964501105.1 Candidatus Hydrothermarchaeota archaeon
CTATTATCCAGCTTTAAAAGAGGGAATTCCTCTGGCATAGTGTCCTTCGAAGCCCCGGGAGTAACAAAGGAAATGCTTAAAGAAAGAGGCATTGTTGCTACAGTCAGGGATAATGTCAGGTTTTCGCCTCACCTTTACAACACCGGAGAGGACATTGAAGAGGCTGTAAAAATTCTAAGCAAACTTCCCTAAGCTCCCGACCACCTTACTCTTGGTACCGCAGTTTTTGCAGTAATTCTCACTTCCCCTCGTTTCCAGGTTCCACTTCACCACACCATAGCCTTCTCTCTCAACCAGAAGGTCCTTGCAGCTGGCGCAGTAGATATTCTTACCAGGGTGTGAGAAAATATTCTCCATAAAGACATTCTCCACCCCTTTGCTGTAGAGGTAGTTGAGAGCCTTTTCAAGACTTTCCTCAGGTGTTGCCTCCAGCTTATCAAGCTTATAGCTTGGGAAGAAGCGCAGCAAGATTACTGGAGCCTCTCCGTGAAGGGAAAGCTCAGCGAGAGATGAGAGGCTTTCCTCGTCATCATTTAAGTCTGGAATTAAAACATAAACAAGTTCAAGGTGCTTTTTCTTCTCCTTAATCTTAGTTATAATTTTTAAAAGGTGCTCTTTTGGTACATCTGCAGAGCAGTATTTTGAGTAGAAGCTTTCCTTTCCCTTGAAGGTTAATGCGAAGGCGTCCACATATTTCAGAATCTCATCAAGCACATTCTCTGATAGTAGCCCATTGGTGGCGAAGACATTTTTAAGTCCAGCTTTTTCAACAGCCTTCATTATCTCCAGATAGTACTCGAGATTCAGAGTAGGCTCTGAGTGAGTGTAGCAGACTCCAGTGCAGCCCAGTGCTTTTGCCGATTCCACAATATTCTCAGTTTTTAGAGGGGTTACTTCAACCTCCTCAGGCAATACCTGAGTGATATTCCAGGTGAGGCAGAAGTCGCAGGATAAATTGCAGCCTGCGCTGCCGAGAGTTAAAAACTGCTGATTGGGGTAGTACATGTAGAGGGGTATCTTTTCCACATACTCTACACTGTAGGTGGAAACTTCTCCATATATCAGGGAATAAAGCTTTCCGTCTTCATTAACTCTTACTCTGCAGGCCCCTCGTTTTCCCTTTTCAATCACACAGCCCCTTATACAGAGTTCACATTTTACCTTTCCATCCTGCAGAGGGATATAAAAGCTTGCCGGGGCCTTCATGGTTTTAATCTGAAAAATACCGAGATATAGAAAAAGAGAAAATGGAGGCGCTTACTCCTGAACCTTCTGGAGTACAGCGTCAAGCTTTGATTTGAGCACCGACTTGGGCACTGCACCGACAATGCCGTCTATAGGCTCACCTTTGAAGAAAATTCCCAGGGTTGGAATGCTCATAACACCATAGCGCATGGAGATGTCTCTATTTTCGTCGGTGTTGAGCTTTACAAATTTGATTTTTCCCTTGTATTCTGCAGCAGTCTCTTCGAATACAGGAGCCATCATTCTGCAGGGCATACACCACTCAGCCCAGAAGTCAACAATAACTGGAATGTCAGACTTGATTACAAGTTCTTCCCAGTTCTGAGTTGTGCCCTCATATAGATTCTCACCAAGTTCGACAATTTCTGCCATTTCTTCACCTCCTAAGTTAGGTCATTATGTTCAACATTAATGAACCATCCCTTTATCAACCTTTTTGGAATAGATGGGGGTTTACGTTTGGGGTAAAATGTCTGTACTCCAATATTGGCCCACTGCGGCTCTGCCGCAGGAGTGCTCATATAGACCTGATAAATTTCAAACATTTTTGTCCTCCTTTATGTCGGGTGGTGATGATGAGCATGGTGGTGATGGTGACTGTGGGAAGAATGCACTCTCTCAGCCTCGTGCTCCAGCTTGCCTTCTGCAAGCTTCCTGACAGCTTCTTCTACATCCTCCAGGGAGGTCACCACCACTTTTTTATCCTCTGCTATGAGATTTGAATAGGCGCCTCTGCCCATTCCTCCAGCTATGACTGTATCCACATCCTTGAGTATTGAGAGAATGGTCTCATGAAAATGACCTCCAGTTCTCCTCTTGGGATTCTCTCGAGCCTCCATGAACTCCACCTTCTCTCCCTCTACACTGTAGATTAAGAACTGCTCAGCATGCCCGAAGTGGGCACTTACCTTCTTATCTTCAGTTGCAGCTATTGCTACTTTCATATGCTTTCCTCCTTTTAGTTACCTAAAGTTAATTTAACTATTGCAAAAATATATGTTTTTAAAAGTTGAACACTTTTAAACTACATCCTTTCAAGTGCCTCTATGCCCAGAAGCTCCAACCCCTTTTTCAGCACTATACTGAAGGCAAAAACCAGATTTAGCCTGAAATCTTTAAATTCTGATTTGAGCACAGGGGTAAACATATAGAACTTGTGGAAGCTATCCGCCAGGTTAGCAAGGTAGTTAGCTAAGAGGTTTGGCCTCCTGGAAAGGGCAGAGTTTTCAATCACAGTGGGGAACTTGAGAATCTCTTTGATTAGAGCTCTTTCATACTCATTCAACTCAGGTACTCTGAAGTCCTCTTCTACTTTATCCTTTTCAAGAATTCTCCTTGCCCTGGCGTAGGCATACTGAATAAAGGGCGCTCCAAGCCGCTCAAAGTCCAGAGCCTCCTCCCACCTGAAGACCATGCTTTTTTCAGGAGCAATTTTGACTATATTGAATCTCAGGGCTCCTATTCCAACCTTTTCGGCAACAGCAAGTTTGAAATCCTCACTTTCATTCTGCCTTCTCTTGCTCACTTCCTGATAGGCTCTTCTTATACTCTCCTCTATAAGCTCATCCACAGAGATAAAAACGCCTCTTCTGGTTGACATGGAGCCCTCTGGGAGTGTAATGAACTCATAAATAACAAATTCTGGTTCCTCTGCGCCAAGGAGTTTAAGAGCTATTGAAAGCTGTCTTGCAAGGAGCTTGTGGTCAGCACCCCAGACGTCAATTATCTTTCCCCTGGAGGACTTCCAGAGGTGGTGAGCTATATCTCTTGTGGCATAGAGCAGTGTGCCGTCACTCCTCCTCAGGACAAGCTCCTTCTCAATGCCGAACTCCTTGAGCTCAAGAGAGAGAGCCTTTCCATCCCTTTTTGCATACTCTGTTGCCTCAAGCTTTGAGACCACCTCACCAGCTAAACCACTTCTCACAAACTGGCTCTCCCAGGTTATGGTATCATGGGTAATGTCCAGTTTCTTTAAAGTTTCTTTTATTCCTTCCAGGCAGTATCTTGCAGCCTCTTCAAATTTCCTGACAACTTCAACTTCGCCTGCCTCATAGGCCTGCATGAGCTTTGAAATCTCCTCTTTAGCTTCCTCGCTTTCCTCATAGAGCTTATTGGCTTTAATATAAATCTCAGCTATAGCGTGGTCCTTTTTCTTTTCTTTGTCCAGCTGAAACCTTTCAAGGCCAAAGACCACAACGGCAAGCTGCTTTCCCATATCGTTCAGGTAATACTGCCTCTCAACTTCATAACCAGCAAAACTCAGAATTCTTGCCAGACTATCGCCAATTATTGCATTTCTTCCATGACCTATGTGAAGGGGACCATCAGGGTTTGCTGAGGTGTGCTCCAGTATTATCTTTCCCTCTAAACTTCCCCTGCCAAATTCTTCTCCCTTCTCCTTAATCTCTCCAATTAAAAGCTCTGCCACTTTAGTATAATTTATAAAAAAGTTGATAAAGCCGTTCTGAGCTTCAACTTTTGATATGAGAGAATCTTCAGGCAGGACAATTTTTTCAGCAGCTTCTTCAGCAATCTTCTGAGGTGCCTTTTTAAATTTCCCTGCAAGAGAAAAGCAGATATTTGTGGCGAAATCGCCATACTCTTCCCTTGCTTCCTGAAACTCAACCTTTTCTACTCCCAGAGCAATGCGAATAAGCTCTTCTGCCTCACTATAAATCCTCTTTAGCATGGCCTCACCTTGGTCTGAATCTCAATAGTGCACCAATACCGCCGAAGGCTTTTAACTGCTGTCCCTCTTCGGTTTCACTGGATATTATCTCAATTCTTGTATTTGTACTCTTGGCAAGCTCCTCAAGTTCTTCAAGAGTGCTCTTATAGCTCTCTATGGCAAGAGCCTTTTCGCCGCACTTTGGGCAGGGCATGTTGTTGAGCTCCACCTGAAACCTCTTGAGGTCCTTAACAGTCTTCTCACCTTGATAATCACAGTTGGAGCAGGCAATTTGAACTCTGAAGCTCTCCACATCTTCTGAAAAGAGGAGTATATCAACAGCACCCATCTTGAGGAGCTCTCTAACCTCATTTATTCCATAGGCGGCTAAGCCATAGTCCTTTACCACTTCTTTCAGAAACTGCTGTACCAGCTTCTTCTCCTTACTTATTTCAAGCTCCTCAAACACTCCAGAGGCTTTTTCCACAAGCTCTCTGAGGCCGAACTCGTCAGTATAGGATGTATCTATAATTTCAAGAATTTTCTTTTTAATCTCATGATGCAGATAATCCTCTTCCACAAAAAATTCCTTTGTAGGTCCTGGCCCTCCAACAATTACTCCCTGTAAATCTGGAATTGTGAGGAAAATTTCACTTGCCTGATCCCCGACTCTTTTGAAATACTCATGAGCTGCAATTTCAATCAGCCTCTCAAAACGCCTCTGACTCTGTCCGCCTCTCCCGTGCTTTCTTGGAACATTGGAGATTATTCTTCTTATGGTCTCTATTCTCTTACCCCTAACCAGACCTATAGTGGCTTCACTTCTATCAACAAGAAGAAGACCGAAGGAGCCCTTTTCAGCCAGCATCTCCTTTATTGGCTCCAGTAGAAACTGAGAGTCGCAGCGATAAATATAGGTTTGAACTGGTTCAGGGGGCTCAATCATATAAACCTCCATCTTGTCTTTTGTGCCGTGAGGTATAGTACCTACAAGAAGTACAAGACCATTCTCAGGAGGCTTTTTGAACATTTTAAGCCTTTGCATTATAACTTCAAGAGCACTCTGAACATTCTTTCTAGTTCTGGCAGATTTGATATTCATTGCCTGAGAATGCTCCTGGCGCATCTGGGCCATTACATCGCTTATGGCCTTATTTGGAGGAATATAAAGACTAACCAGTTCAGTTCCTCTGCCTTTCTTACTTTCCAGAAACTCCAGCTCCTTTTTCAACTTGTGAATTTCCACTGAAGATGCCTTATCGCTACCCATGAGTTTCACCACAGAATAAGCAAAATATATATACTTATTTCAGGATTTATCAGAGGAAGGAAATTAACAATGTTAAAGGTGAAAAAATGAAGGTAGTGGTAAGCCTCGGGGGTTCAATTGTTGCCTCACCGTCTGTTAATAAGGAGTTTATATCAGATTACGCTGAGATGGTGCTGAGGCTTAGAAAAGAGGGTATAAACTTGGCTACAGTGGTAGGCGGAGGAAAAATAGCAAGAGATTATATAGAAGCGGCGAGAGGTTTTGGTGCTTCTGAAGACTTCTGCGACGAGATTGGTATTCTTGCCACAAGGATGAATGCTTCCCTTCTTGTTTCAGCTCTTGGAGAGGAGGCGAGCAGAAGGATTCCTGTTGATATTGATGAGGTTGAGGAGGGGAAGATAATTGTTATGGGGGGCACAGTGCCCGGGCACACCACAGATGCTGTCTCTGCCATGCTGGCAAAGAAAATTAATGCAGACCTGCTTATCAATGCTTCAAATGTGAATGGAATCTATGATAAGGACCCGAAGAAGTTTCCAGATGCCAAAAGGCTGCAAAAGGTCAGAGCTGAAGAGCTTTTGAGTCTTATAGAGGGAGAGCACAGGGCAGGGATTACGACAATCCTGGATATTAAGGCAGCAAGAATAATAATTGAGGAAAAAATTAGAACTCTCGTGCTCAATGGGAGAGACCTTGAGAATATGGAGAGAGCCATAAAAGGAGAGAGTTTTAAGGGAACTGAAGTTGTTGTATGAAGGAGATTAAATTTTACCTTACTTCAGAAGAGGCCAGAAAAATTCTCGAAGCAGAGGGAGAGGTGGAGGTTTCTCTCGATCTTGGAATAAGTATAGAAAAGGTTGTTGTGGGGAAAGATAAGGCTATTATAAGAGGCGTTGAGGTAAGTTTTGATACTCTCAGAAAGCTTAAGGAGGGGCGGGTTTACTTTTTCACTGACTCTTTTTATGAGGCAAGTATAGCTGATAAAAACTACTACAAGCTTGTGCCTACCGGCGATATGCCAACTATTGAAATCTCAGGAATAAGGATGCACAGGACTAAGGGAGCAACTCCCGGGATGGATACTGCCAGCAAGATTAGAAGTCTTGGGGAAGTTAAGGGCAGAGTTCTGGACACCTGCTTCGGTCTTGGATATACCTCTCTTTTTGCTCTGAAGTATGGTGCTTCTGAGGTTGTGGCAGTGGAGAGGGATGAGAGAGTTCTGAAGTTAGCTGAGATTAACCCCTACTCAAGAGAACTTTTCAGGGATAAAAGATTTAAAGTAATCCATGGCGATGTTTTTGAAGTCATCAAAAGCTTTGGTTCTGAGGAGTTTGATGCTGTTGTGCATGACCCTCCCAGATTTTCAAGGGCTGGGAGGCTCTATTCTCTCGAGTTTTACAGTGAAATTTACAGAGTTCTTAAGATGGGAGGAAAGCTTTTCCACTATGTGGGCTCGCCAGGGGCAAGGTATAGAGGTAAAGATCTGGCAAGAGGTGTTATGGAAAGGCTCAGGGAAGCTGGCTTCAGTGAGGTAAAAAGAGCAAAAGAAGCTCTTGGTGTAGTTGCAGTTAAAGGAAGGTGAGGAAAAATATTAATGACAGGATATACTATGGTAAATAAATGAACAAAAGGGCAGAAATAATTATAGGCGATAGTAGAAAAATGATTGAGGTTGAAGATAGCAGTGTAGATCTAATTGTAACTTCGCCCCCTTACTGGCATATTAAGGATTATGGTGTTAGTGGGCAGATAGGATACGGGCAGTCTTTACATGAGTATTTAAAGGATCTCTATAGAGTCTGGAGGGAATGCTACAGGATTTTAAAGCCTGGAAGGAGATTATGTATAAATATCGGGGATCAATTTGCTCGCTCTATAATTTACGGTAGATATAAGGTGATACCTCTACATGCAGAGTTTATAGCCCAGTGTGAGGATATAGGCTTTGACTATATGGGCTCTATTATATGGCAGAAGAAGACCACAATGAACACTACTGGCGGGGCAAATGTAATGGGCTCATACCCCTATCCTCCAAATGGAATTGTTGAGATCGACTATGAGTTTATACTTATTTTTAAGAAGCCTGGAAAAAGTGCAAAAGTACCAAAGGATATTAAGGAAAAATCCAGGTTATCAAAAGAAGAATGGAAAGAGTATTTTTATGGGCACTGGTATTTTGGAGGGGCAAGGCAGATAGAGCATGAAGCTATGTTTCCTGAAGAACTTCCAAAAAGATTGATAAGAATGTTCACTTTTGTTGGGGATACAGTACTTGATCCATTCCTGGGGAGTGGAACAACTGTAAAGACTGCTTTAGATTTAGACAGAAGCGCAATAGGTTACGAAATAAATGAGAAGTTCTTAGACGTAATAAAAGATAAACTCGGACTAAAACAGAGCTTACTGAAGTTTAGTGGTAATATACAAATAATAAAGCGGGAAACTCAGGTAGAGATTGACGAAATAGACTATGTGCCTAGAATTAAAGATGCAAAGCCAAAAATAGACCCCAAGAAATTTAATTTCAAGAATGACAGACTTTATAAAGTTGTGGATATTGTAGATGATCAAATAATTAAATTAAACACAGGTTTATTGGTTAAGTTTCTGGGTATAAAGATAACTAGGAAAGAAGATGCCATGGAATACCTGAAAAAATATATACTGAAAAAAGATGTTTTTTTACGATTTGACAATGGAAAAGTCCTGGATAAAAACACTGTCGAAGCTTATGTTTATTTGAAAAATAAAATCTTTGTGAATGCTTATCTTGTAAAATCAGGTATGGCATCTCCTGACTTTTCAAAGGATTTTAAGTACAAAAGTAAATTTATTGAACTCTGGAGGGAGAAAGGTGAGTAGACATTATCACATTATAACTTGTGATAATGAAAATATTCTCAATCAATTTATTAATACTGGAAGAGCCGGGATTCGTCCTGTTAGTACGCAAAAACCAAGCTATACAGTAAGAATGAACTGGGATATTTTAGCGGATATTGGCAGAGTAAATGAAGGAGATTATATACTATTACACGCAAAGGGTTTTATTCAAGGTGTTTTTGAAGTAACATCCAATCCAGTAATTGAGCAGAATTATGCACAATTATTTAATGGACCAAATATAGATACCAACATTTGGAAGAGTAAATGGGACAACATACAAAACATTATTCAGCAGACCCCGCATATTTGGTGGATTCCCATACGACCAGTAGATGACTTATTTTTCGAAAAAATGAAAATGGACTATATTTTCCATAGAATTGCCGAAGGTAAAATAACAAGTCTTCCACAACGTTTAAGATATGAAGATAAGAATAAAACAGTTAAGGGTGTGACAAAAACAGATTTTGAGAAAATCATAGACCTATTTTATAACTATTCCTCCCGTGTGACCCCACCGAATCAAACTTACTCTCCTCTTCAAAACACTCAACCCATTGATTTTGATTACTTAACTAATGATGGGTATGAGAAAAATCTGGAAGCTATAATAGTACATAGAGTTCGTTCTAATACGATGAGAATTACTGGGTTGAATTTCTCACATACGAATATCCTCAATACTGTTCCGTTAGGGTATTTAAAAATGGCAGATATTTTAACATGGTCAGAAA
>CAZCRG010000075.1:0-8671 GCA_964501105.1 Candidatus Hydrothermarchaeota archaeon
GTAACGTGGCGGACTGCAGATCCGCTTTTCGGGGGTTCAATTCCCTCCCTCGGCTATCCTTAACCACAATAAGAGCCTTGGCATTTACTAGCAACCAAGGAGGTTTTTTAATTATGAGTGCCAAGGCAGATATTTACAACAACAAAAAGACTTTAGATAGGACTTCTGAGCGCTATATCTCTAAGCTATTCCCTGAGGATCAAGAGGATGTCAGGCATTTTGTTGAGGATCTATTAGCCAACAGTTACAGTGCAGGGAGAGTAAACAAATATCTCAGTTGTCTTGTTAGTATTAAGAAGAGGCTGGGGGTACCCTTCAGAGAAGCAACTCAGGAAGATATTAAACGCTTTGCTGCCAGCCTGGAGAGAAGTGATTATAAAGCCTGGACTAAGCACGATCTTAAAGTTATCCTAAGGCGATACATGCGATGGCTGGGTAAGGATGAAGATTAAGCAGCCAAAGAATGACACCATGCCAGAAGAGGTATTAACTGAAGAGGAAATTAAGGCAATTGCTGAGGCTGCATACACAAGAAGAGATAAAGCTTTTATTCTTGCCCTTTATGAGAGCGGTGCCAGGATAGGAGAGTTCTTACCTCTTAAGCTCAAGCATATAAGCTTTGATAAATACGGTGCTGTGTTGAGAGTAACAGGAAGGACGGGAGATAGGAGAATAAGGCTTATTGCTTTTACCTTAGCTTTACAGCGCTGGATTGAGGAGCACCCAGCCAAGAACAACCCTGAAGCTTATCTATGGTGTAAGATCCCGAGCTTTGATAACAACCCAAAGAAGAGCGCAAAGAGCCACCTAAGCTATGGCTTTATTTCCAGGCTGCTAAGAGAACTCACGGGGCAGGGGTAAAGAAGAAAGTAAATCCTCATGCCTTCAGACATGCCAGAGCCACCTTTATGGATAGACACTTAAAGGAGCCAGAGATGAGGGAATTCTTTGGCTGGGGTAAGAATTCAGAGATGCCAGCCGTTTATGTGCATTTATCAGGCAGAGATGTAGATAACTCAGTGCTGGGGATATATGGCATAAAGGAGGCTGAGAGCTTCCAGGAGCCAGTATTAGAGGTTGAGACCTGACCACGCTGTCAGGAGCCTAACGATCCAGCTTCTCAGTTCAGCCATAAGTGTGGGCTGCCCTTGGATACCGTTTTCGTCTCTGATAAGTTAGAGGGGCTTGTTGTAGATCTGCTTAAAGTTGTAGCTGAGCTTAACCCTACGGTAAAGGAGAAGTTCAGGGAGATAGTTAAGAAGAGAGGAGCTGAAGAGTTATTTAGCTGAGGTGTTGAGGTTGTTCAGGAATAAAAAGCCAGATATTCCAGGGTTAAAAGCTTACATTCTAAGAAGAGTGGAAGCCTGTGAAGTTTGCGGGGAGCTATCAGTCCATGAGTTTTATCAAAGTGTTTGGGAGTGGGCTGTGTTTTCTATAATCTGGACTCCTAGGACTGCAACATCAACGTGATTGCGAGGGCTTTGCAGTCGGAACAATAAACTTTATATATGTGAGGGTGTCCTTAGATAGATACTAGTGGATGTGGAGAATGCAGGAGTTATGTAGGAGGCAACAAAATGTTTACTATTTTTACTATGGGTGACACCTATGACAAATACTGAAATAAAGTTTGAAAAGATTGGCATTGAAGAAAGGAAAGTGCTCTTGGATATCCTCGGATATAAGGTTAATGGGGACGGTATAATCTTGGATAAAGAAACGGGGGAGGAATATAAAGACCCAATAACAGGAGATGTGGTCTTTATTGAGAATGCATCTATTTTACCAGGTTCTACAATAATCATTAATACCTCAGAGCTCTCTTTAGCAGAATACCTCACAAAGTTCGTTGAAAAAACATTCGAATAAACGATGATTCCTCCTGGGATACCTCCTGAACTTCTCGACAAAACACCTCATGAGCTTTTAGATATAATTGTTGCGGGGAAATATGGGAAAGATGTATTAAGTTGGGCCAGAGAGCGGATAAAGGAGCTATGGGGGAAGAAGGAATATGGATTTACGCCCGAGCCTGAGTTGGCGTTTAAGTTGCAAAAGATAAGTAAAAGCGAAGCATACAAAAGAATGAAAGAGTGCATAGGAAACCATCATTTCTTAAGTTTGGTAAAATTAGGGCTTATTTTTGCAGAAATTAGTGAGGAAGGGGAGGTAGAAAAGATAGCAAGGATAAAAAGTGATGTCCACGAAAAGTATGGTATTAAAGGCGTGAGAATCCTTTCCATGGGTAGCACTGGAGTACTTTTAGAGGTCATTCGGTACTTAAGCGACATTAAAATTAAACACAACTACAGCCAGGCTGATATGGCTGGTCGTTTTGAAAAAATAGTCGATAAGTGGATGGAGATAGCAATATTTCATAAGGCGGAAGATGGGCAAACCACGTTGAGGAATAAGATTATTGGATATATGCAGACTCCTCACGAGTTGTTTTTTGTGTTTGCCTCTGGTAGTGCAGGCGATCAAGCAAAGAGGGTCATTGCAGACCTAAGCAATAACAATGAAATACGGAAAAGGGGGTATCTATGCACTCTTCTCGAACGAAAAGAAGATATGACTGGGAGGGAGCTATATACCTAGATTTTTGAAAAAATAGCCTAAGAAAATCTGAACGTGTGTCCCTCTGAGCTATCGACAGAGATGCTTTTTGGCTGCATCTCTGCAAGTTTTCTGAGGAAGGCGATCCACCTATGTAATTATTCAAGGTTGAACTTTTTGACCTCACTTAATGGCTGTCTGGTGCTGTAAGCAATGAAGTAGATCGGGAAGTCCACATCCTCTAGCGATATCATTTTACATCGATTTCTACCTTTTTGGACTTTACCACCTCTCCGTTATACTCAACAAAGAAAGTAAGGCTGTATTTTCCTGGTGGAGTTCCTTGAGTCTTTAATGTAAATACCACCGGATTACTTTTTGAGGACCCTTTAGGACCTAATGTTATTACTTTTGCCCTAGTAGGAGTGACCTGAGAATTCGGAATAGGGTCATAAACTGATACTGTTAACCCTTCCACAAGCCAATTTTCGTTATTTTTTACAATCACTTTAAACTCCTTGGTGTCCCTCATTCCCATATCGTTTGCAATGACTGGTACGTCTATAGGCCCTAATTTTACGTCGAGGTCTACATCGACGGGCTTCTCTTGGCAACCCAGACTTAAAATAAATAAAACCGCCAACACCATCGCCGCAACATGTCTCATTTTTAATCCCCCTTACTTCTTTAGAAATTGAATATTGTTAGTCGTGTTAGTTTAAAAATTTTACTTTTCCGAAGCTCTTGAAATGCTTATATTAGTTGAATTTTTGGAAAGGATAACAAAAAAAGCCTAAGTAAAAGTTTGATTAGGAGGATAGTTAAGGGGTTTGGTGTTGCTCCAAATAAGAGTAAAAATATGATTTTATTGGCTCTCCTAATATTTCAGCCATCTTTGTTGATACTAACAAATCTCTAGCTGCTTTTTCTGATTGTATTTCACCTTTTAATCCTTTTAGAAAGGTTTCCAAGAAGGAGATATAAAGTTTTTGTGCAACAGCTTCCGTAACAGTGTCAGAAATTTTAGTATCTTTCCAATCGTCTAGTACTTCATTATATTTATTTAAAATATCTTCAGGAGGTATAAATACATCAATACTAACAAAAAAACGTATAATTTCAAATATAGTCTTAAAAGCCTCCTCTTTCTTTCCTTCATTTTCTTCTTTATCATAGGCATATAATAGCAATATTCTCCCTAATGTTTCTAATAAATTACTTTTGGCTGTATCCTCTCCAAAGAAGCACTAAATAACTCAACACCTATAAGCTTCTGTTTTATACTTAACTTAACCACTTAACCTTCTTCTCAATCTAAGCTGGCTAAAAATTCTTTTAAATTGTCAAACTATAAAAATTATCAATATAATGCCTTTAAAGGTATATTGGGGAATAGATTCATTGAGTTCTAAATAATATCAATTAAATAAGCAGAAAAAATCTTTACTTCTGTTCCTGTGTAACATGTTAACTTTATTCGGCTTTGACATGGAAGATAGAAGTGATTTTCAGAGTATGATAATAGAAAATATGGCAAGAGTTAAAAATGTGATAATTGTTGTTGGTGGCAAGGGTGGAGTTGGAAAAAGTACTATATCAGCAAGCCTTGCCTATGCTCTTGCAGCAAAAGAATATAAGGTTGGACTTCTTGATGCCGATATCACAGGCCCAAACATTACAAAATTTTTCGGGTTAGACGGTGTCAAACCCGAGGTTCTTGATGATAGAATATACCCTCTGGAGGTCTATGATATAAAAATAATCTCCATGGAGCCTCTTCTGAACTACTTCTCAGAGCCTGTTGCCTGGCGTGGTCCCATGGTAATAAAAGCTATAGTGAACTTCCTCAGAGATGTTGTCTGGGGTCCTCTGGATTATCTTATAATAGACATGCCTCCTGGCACTGGAGATGAGCTTCTCACTGTGATGCAGGTGCTTCCTGAAATAACAGGTGCTCTTGTTGTTACAACACCCCAGAGTATAGCCCTTATGGACGCCACAAAGAGTGTCGAACTTCTAAATAAGATGGATGTGCCTGTGATAGGTGTTGTGGAGAATATGAGCTACTACATCTGCAGTAGCTGCGGCACAAAGGAGGAGATCTTTCCGAGAGGTAATGTTGATAGATTTTTAAAAAAGTATGACCTCAAGCTCTTGGGCAGGCTTCCCTTAGAACCGGCAATTGGCAGATTGACAGAAGAAGGCATGCCCTTTGTTACAGATAATACTTCCGAAGCAGCTGAAGCCTTCTGGAAGGTAGTTGAGGTGGTTGAAGATTATGTCAGAAAAAAATCTGAAGATTAAGTGCCACTCCTGTGGAAATGAGATAGTTAAAGATGTTTACCACAGGCTGAGAAGCGGCAAAGTGCTATGCAGGAGCTGCTTTGATAGGGAGATTGAGACTCCCAGGTTTCTTTTTGAGCTAAAGGAGTTAATTAAAAGCAAGAGCTTTAATGAGTTGAGCAGCAGCAGTAGAGCAGTCTTCCTGGTTGATTATCTTAAGGGAAAAATAGCTGAAGAGGAGATTGTCTTTCAGGAAGCCTCGGGGAGAGCTATCAACTTCAGTCAGGTTTATGAAATGGTGAAGGGGAAAGCTATTTAGCTTTCTCCAGAATGCTCTCCACCACATCTCTATACTTCTCATCAACATCCTCAAGGGAGGTTTCTCCCTTTTTAATTTTAGTGGCAGCTATCTCTAGGGGCTTGAGAGTTTCATGAACTCCTTCACCAAGGGACAATGAAGCTCTAACAGCCACTTCAACAAACCCCGGGTTTACTCTGAGCAACCCATGGAAATTTCTGATTATTCCTTCAAGAGCTTCCTGAGCGCTGGCATCTTTTAGAAATTCAAAGGCTTTGTTGAGATTCTCCTCATAATCTTTCTTCTGGTTGTAATCGGACATGGCATAGATTATATAAATATCGAAAAGTCCTACAGCTGCCTTGGAAAAATCAGGGCTCTTTAACTCTTTTAATATCTCAAAGGCTTCCATGTAATTCTTTTCAGCATCTTTGAGCTTTGTCTGGGCATGCAGAGCAGAGGCAAGATTGAGAGATGCCAGAGCAAGAGCTTCTCTATCTTTCATCTCTTTATATAAATCCCTGGCTTTACTGAAATGAATAGATGACTTTTCAAACTCTTCCTGTTCAAATTTTACCATTCCCAGTAGAGAATAGACAGAAGCGAGATTTCCTTTATCTTCCAGGTCCAGCAGTATATCAAGAGCCTTTTTCAGGAGTTTTTCCGCCTCTTCAAGATTTTCTAGGCTCTTATTCACAAGAGCTAAGTTTATATAATCCTGGGCAGCTTCCTTTTTCATTCCCAGCTCTTCGTGCATCTCCAGGGCTTTGTTGTAATACTCCTGAGCCTTCTCGAAGTCCTCCTTCATTCCATAGATTACACCCAGGTTGCCCAGGCAGGTGGCTTCACCGGGAGCATTTTTAAGCTCTCTATAAATCTTAAGAGCTTTTGTGTATTCCTCTTCAGCCTTCTCTATCTCACCATTGACAGCATAGGCAAAGCCCAGCTTTATTCTTTTTCTTGCCTCTTCTTCCCCTTTCCCTTTGACAGCTTCAATTTCCTCTTCCAGCTCAGTTATGGCATCTCTCAGTCCTTTCATTTAAATCACTTTAAAACAGCTTTCTGAATCATAACATCATTTATCACTTCAGCAAGAGTTATACCGATTTCCTGCAGGTCCAGCATACTGAGAGTTATCTCTTCAGGTTCAACAACTTTTATAACCATGGGCAGGTGCTTAATCACAAGTTCAAATATACTGCTGGGAGGATAAATTAGAAGGTCAAGGGCAGCCACATCTCCCACTTCAAGGCTCATCTCTTCAGCTTTAATATAATCAATATCGCCTTCAAGGGTGTCAATAACTCTTCCAAGTATGTCATTAATGTCTTCTCCATTTCTCTTAAGCAGTACACCCACCCTTATGGCGCCCTGCTCTATGTGCTCATAGATATCATCTTCGTCAACAGGTTCCAGCTTCTCTTTAACATTTTTGAATACAAATCCAGCATTGTAGGAGGTATAGAAGTTATTTATTATATTTCCTGCAATTGCGAGAAGTTCCTGGAATTCTACATTGCTCAGAGTTACCTCTTCAGGGGAGTTGAGCATTAGAGCACTTGGAGGATACTTTATAACTCCTGTGATAAAACTTTTCAGGTCTTTGAATTTCAGATCCAGCTCGGCTATACAGGAGTAGGAACCTTCATCTTCCTGTACCTCACCAATCTCAGTTTTCAGAACTTCAATATCTCTGTCTTTTTTAATATTCTCTACAAGTTCTTTAAGACTTCTCTCCACAGAAAATCTATTATTTCCTATACTCTCAATCAAAAAGTTGGCTTCAATCATTATACCACCAAAAGATATTTTAACCAGTAATGAGTAAATTATGCTATGGATGTGCCTATAGCCCTGCCACTATTTAAAATTATTGTAGGGATTGTGCTGATATTTGTTGCCTCGCGAATTGTGGGTTTTGTTGTCAAAGCTATTGGCCTTATATTCCTTCTATTTGGCGGCTATGAATACTATTTTGCAAAAGCTTCAGCCTTCCCTGATGTTGCCGTGCCACTAATTATTGGCCTTGCCCTGATTTTTGTGGGTAAAAATATAGCTGAGACAGCAGTGAGACTTGCTGGTCTTCTTGTGGTTCTCTGGGGCGTTTTGGGTCTTGGGATACTGTAGGCGTCTACAATTTTCATATACTTTATCCAGAGCCATTAGTAAAAGTACTTCTTTAAAATGAGGGCAGCTTCTCCATCGGCATAGTAGAGTTCCTGTACTCCTGCCTCGCAATAGCCGAGTTTTCTATAAAACTTAATGGCTGCTTTGTTGGAAACTCTTACCTCCAGCCAGATCTCTCTAACGCCCTTTTCCACTAATGCTTTCTCAACAGTTTCCATGAGCACTCTACCTATGCCTCTGTTTCTAAAATCTCTTGCCACAGCTATTGCTATAATATGCCCCTTATCACCAACCTTTCTGGCGATAATATAGCCAGTTATCCTCCCTGCCCATTCAGCCACAAAAAAGGTGTCGCTGTAGAGTTCATAGAGGTTCATCAGAAATATAGGGTGGTAAGGGTCTTTGAAGCTCTCAGTCTCTATCTGATAGACTCTTGAAAGGTCAGCTGGAGTAAATCTTCTTATAAGCAGCATTTATGCACCTGATTAAGCTATTGCTTTAGTGTGTTAAATTTTTTTCTTAGGTAATGCAGGGAATTCTTGAGTATATTCTGGAGAACTACTCTTCAGCTCAGAAAATTGTCGAGGTGGGCGTTGGAAGATATACAGAAGTGCTCACGAAGCTGAGAGAGAAGCTTGATGCTGAGGTTATTGGGGTTGATATTGAGGATCTGGAGGGCATTGAGAAGGATGATATTTTTAATCCCAGGCTTGAGATTTACAGGGGGGCAGATCTTATATATGCTCTGAGACCCGAGCCAGAGCTTTATTCCGCTTTAAAAAGGCTGGCTCAGGCTGTAAAGGCAGATTTAATAATAAGGCCCTTCTCTGGAGACTGTTGTCTTGATTTAGAGGGCTTTAAACTTTTGAACTACAGTGGGGATTTTTTTTATGTGCTGAAGTGGTAGGTCAGGAGAAGGATGCAAAGCCAATCTCATAGAGCTGCCTGAGCATTCTCAAAGTTTTTCTGGCTGTATGTTTGAATTTGTATTTGTCATTATCATCAGCGTTTTTAAGCTCTTTGATTACCTTCTCCACCAGCTCACCTACTTTTTCTTCCAGTACATCGCCTATGAGGTCGTCTAATTTTTTGTTGCTTAAATCGTCTTCCGCTTCCCCTTTCTTAGCTACAAAGAGAACCATGAAAAGAGGAAATTCAAGCTTTTTCCTGTTTCCATGGAATTTCGGCAGGACTTTCATGAGAAGTGCAAGGTCAAAGATTTCATTGTCATTCAAAATTTTGCTGAATTTATCAGAAATTACTTCAACTTTGATATCCTTAATCTTTCTGTCGTTTTTATAGACTTCAATTACAGATTTACCTATGTAATTTTTTATCTTTACAATAAAAATATTATCAATTCTCTCCAGCTCTCTGCCGTGAAGACGAATTGAAAAATCGGCACAC
>CAZCRG010000076.1:0-8666 GCA_964501105.1 Candidatus Hydrothermarchaeota archaeon
GAGTAGAACAGAGTGTAAAATCAATATTTGAAAAAATCAAAGAAAACATTCTAAAAATTGATAATGAGATTAAAATAAATCCTAAAAAGTATTATATTTCTTTAAGAAAAAATAAAAATTTTGCATTTATTGAAATTAAAAAGAAAAAATTACATATAGTAATAATGCTCCCTTACGAAAGAGGGAAAGAACTTATTAAAAAACATAAGCTTACACGATTAAGTGAAAGCGTGCAAAATTTCTATAATGGTCCCTGTTTTAGGGTTACATTAGTGAATGAAGACAATTTGGATGAAATAATCAAAACCCTTGAAGAAGCATATAAACAACAAAATTAATAGTAACGCCTGCCTTTAAAATTCTTATAAATGAGTGTCTCCTGTGTCATACTCTGCCTACTTTCAGTTTAAAATACATTGCTTGCTATCTCCCCCATAAGTATTCCTAAACCTCAACAATTTCAGTATCATCGTGAGAATAGGCAGGGGAAGATGAGCATAGGATAACAAGTTCCTCTTTGGCTGTATTCTCAATCCAGTGCTGTGCTTCAGGAGGGATAAATATACAGTCTCCAGCCCTTACCTCCATAGACTCTCCCTCAAGGTGCATCCTTCCTTTACCCTTTAGGATATAGTAAATCTCCTCACTTTTTTTATGAATGTGCGGCTTAGTTGCCTTACCTGCTTCTACTTTTGCCACTGCAAGGCTGAGATTTCTCACCTCTGAATTGTCTGGATGAAAGATTTCAAAAATCTCTGAGCCGTCTTTTGTAATGTAGGGCTTCACTGAGTTTAGATTCCTTATTTCCATAAGAATAATTTATAACGGGACTCAACAATATAAAATCTATGCCTATTAATTTTGCCCAGATAATTATAAACACTCTTATTCTGGGAAGCCTTTATAGCCTTATAGCTCTCGGTTTAACCCTGACCTACAGAATTCTAAAATTTGCTAACTTTGCCCATGCAGAACTAATAACCCTTGGAGCCTACATGGCCTACTCCCTAAATGCAGCAGGTATGAACTTTTACCTTTCCCTCGTACTCGCCTTTATCGCCTCAGGTGCTTTAGGTATAGCTGGAGAAAAGCTGGTTTTCAGGCCATTGAGAAATAAGGGAGCAGATGCCATTGCTCTTATGATTTCCTCCATAGGCCTGGGTCTTATAGTCAGGCATCTTCTTCAGGAGATTTACTCTGCCCAGATTAAATCCTTCAAACTGGGCTTTGAGACCTTTGAGATTTTTGGTGCAAGAATAACTATGCTCCAGGTTGCAGCTATTATAACCTCAATAGCCATGATAATTATATTTCACTTCATCTTCACAAAAACCAGGCTGGGAAAAGCTATGCGTGCTACCAGCGACAATCCAAGTCTGGCTATGGGCTCAGGAATCCCAACTGATAGAGTTATCCTGGCTATGTGGTTTCTGGGCGGCGGTGCGGCTGGCGTTGGTGGAGCCTTCAGAGCTGCCGACACAAGATTAATACCAACCCTTGGCTGGGAGATTCTCCTGCCAATTTTTGCTGTTGTGCTCCTGGGCGGAATAGGGAGTTTTTACGGAGCCATTATTGCAGCCTATCTCATTGCTCTGGCCGAAAATCTTGCAGTTGTGCTTCTCTCCAACTTCGGGCTTAGCACTGGCTACAGGGCTGCAGTAGCCTTTGTTGTGCTCATACTTGTGCTCGTACTGAGACCTCAGGGCATACTTGGTAAAAAAATCTCGGGGGAGAGAGAATGAGCGAGATTTCAGCTTACCTCATAGATACCCTGATATTTACAGCAATTTTTGCCATTCTGGCTCTGAGCCTCAACCTTGAGGCTGGTTTAACCAGGCTCATGAACTTTGGAAAGGTTGCCTTCTTTGCCATAGGTGCCTACAGCTCAGCCATACTGACATTGAAGGGCTACTCCTTTGTTGAGGGTGCCCTCGCAGGTATAATCATAGCTGCTCTCGTCGGTCTTCTCATAGCCCTGCCAGCTATTCGTCTGAGAGAGGACTACCTTGCCATAGCAACTATAGCCTTCGGGGAGATAATCAGAATGATTCTTCTCAATGAGAGATGGCTCACCAAGGGACCCATAGGGCTTCGTGGTATTCCAAGACCTCTGAAGGAGCTTGGAATTGAGAACTACCACACCTTTTATCTTTTCTTCACCCTCTTCTTCCTCCTGATTGTCTATTTAATAATGAGGAGGATTTCAAACTCACCCTACGGCAGGAATTTGAGAGCAATAAGAGAGGATGAGCTTGTGGCAAGAACCCTGGGAAAGAATAGTTTCAAATTCAAAGCACAGGTCTTTGCCCTTGCCTCTGTAACCGCAAGCCTTGCAGGTAGCCTTTTTGCCCACTATTTAACCTATATTAGCCCGGACATGTTTATGCCCACAGTTACCTTCTCTGTATGGACAATGCTTGTGATTGGCGGTATGGGTAATATCAATGGAGCCTTACTTGGAGCTTTGCTTATTCAGGTCTTTGAGAGGAGCACAAGATTAGCAAAAGATTATATAGATTTTATGGACCCAGCCAATCTCAGAATGATTGTCCTTGGCTTACTGCTTATTATTTTCATAATGTACAGGCCCCAGGGGCTGGTGCCAGAGAAGAGGTTTGAATATGAAGCTTCTGAAGACTGAAAGGCTGAGTAAGAGCTTTGGAGGAGTTAAGGCTCTTAACAGTGTTAACCTGGAGGTAGAGGAGGGAAGCATTATAGGCCTCCTGGGCCCCAACGGCTCAGGAAAGAGCACCCTGATAAATGTTATCTCAGGTGTTTATCCCCCGGATGAAGGTAAGATAAGCTTTAAAGGGAGGGACATAACAGCTATGTCTCCTGAAAAGGTCTCCTCTCTGGGGCTAATAAGAACCTTTCAGGTGCCCAGGATTTTCAGAAGTATGACTGTCCTTGAGAATATGCTTGTCGCCGAAAGGGAGCAGAGTGGAGACAGGCTCAGAAATATTTTTCTCCGCTGGAGCCAGGTAAAGAAAGAAGAGGAGAGAATAAGAGAAAAGGCCCTGGATATCCTCAAGTTTCTTGAAATTGAGTCATTAGCTGATAGCCTGGGGGAGAATCTCTCTGGAGGTCAGCAAAAGCTCCTCGCCCTTGGAAGGGCCCTCATGGCAGATCCTCAGCTTCTCCTGCTCGACGAGCCTATAGCAGGTGTAGCACCTAGACTGGCTGAAAAGATCTTTGAAAGGATACTTGAGCTCAGAGCTAGAGGGATAACCTTTCTAATTATAGAGCATAATGTCGAAGTTCTTTCAAGGTATGTGGATGAAATTTATGTCATGAACAGAGGAGAAATTGTAGCTAAAGGGAAGCCCAAAGAAATTCTTGAAAGCAGAGAGCTTATAGAGGTGTATTTCGGTGAGTGAAGTTTTGAAGGCAGAAGGAATAAGCTCTGGCTATGGAAAGCTGACTATAATCAATAATGTTACTCTTGAAGTGGGAAAAAGTGAGATAGTTGTTATTCTGGGTCCCAATGGTTCAGGAAAGAGCACCCTTCTGAAAACTCTCTTTGGGCTTTTACCCCTGAAATCTGGCAGAATTTCTTACCAGGGTAAAGATATTTCTGGAAAGAAGCCCTATGAGCTTGTTAGCCTGGGAATAGCCTATGTTCCCCAGGTGGAGAATATCTTTCCAAGCCTAACTGTAAGGGAAAATCTGGAGATGGGTGGTTTTCTCCTCAAGAATACAGAGGAAAGAATAGAGGAGATGTACTCCCTCTTTCCTGTGCTCAAAGAGAAGGCTGAGCATAGTGCCATAAACCTGAGTGGCGGTGAAAGGCAGATGCTGGCTCTGGCAAGGGCTTTGATGCTATCTCCAGAGCTTCTTCTTCTGGACGAGCCCACTGCTGGTTTAGCCCCTGCCATGATAAATACTGTTATGGAGAAGATATCTGAAATAAGAAAGGCTGGAGTGAGCATCCTCCTTGTGGAGCAAAACGCCAAAAGTGCTCTGAAAATAGCTGACAGAGGTTATATACTGGCTTCTGGCACAAAGGTTTTTGAGGGAACTCCCAAAGAGATTCTTGAAAATGAAGATATCGGGAAGATTTATTTTGGAATAAAAAAGTAGCCTCCCCTCAATCGACGGCTCTTTCAAAATTGAATAGTGTCCTGGTGGGCAAGTTCTGGGAATATAAAAAGCCTTGCCAGTGCCTGCCTTTCCTATGGTTCAATAGAAGTATAAACCTCATAAAATCCTTTAAATCTTTTCTTTATAATTTCAAGATTTAGTTATAGCGCCTCGCGGGTATAGATGAAGATTGCAGAGCTATAATGGAGCAAATCTGAGCGTAGCCGAAGGCGAAGCCAAATGTCTGCCTGTTGTCAGAGTACGATAGAACCAAAGCGAGTTTTAGCAAGCTGAAAGTTCAGAATACAGCTAAATGTCTTCATCGAACCTTACCTCTTGCAAGGGATGCAAAGATGCCACCGAAACATAGGACAGCAAAGATTATGAATGCTGTTTTTATGCTGGTTAAAAAAAGTGGATAGTATTGAGGCGTAATTTGGACCTTCCCAATGTACACAGCAAATGTTAACATTGCAATCCCCATGCTAAGCATCTGTCCAGTTAGTCGCATTGTTCCTAGCGTTGCCGAAGCTACTCCATAAAATCTCCTTTCAACAGAACTCATAACTGCATTTGTGTTGGGAGAGGAGAAAAGAGCGAATCCAAAACCAAGGAGAATTAAACTGCTTACGACAAATTCCAAGGTTGTTTTCTCGTTCAAAAAAATAAAAAGCAGAAGACCTATTGCTGTTAATGCCATACCTATTGAAGCGATTATTCTCGGCTCAACTCTATCCGAAAGCCTCCCTGCAAATGGTGAAAAAATAGCCATCACAACAGGTTGAGATGCCAAAACCAAACCCGCATTTTGAGGACTGAGCGCTTTTATATACTGCAAGTAAAGGCTTAGTAGAAAGGTTACAGCAAAGGTTGCACTATAATTTACCAAGGCTGCTAGATTAGAAAGGGCGAAGACCGTGTTATTTCTGAAGAGATTTATGTCCAGAACAGGATTTTTTACCTTCATTTCCCATCTACAGAATGACAAAAACCCAAGAGCACCTATTAGCACTAACCCTACGCCTGACATCGCAGGTAGCAGAGAAAAACCATACATAATTGCTACAAGTGAAAGGCTATAAATTATGGAACCGATAAAATCGAATTTCTCCCCCTCTGCCTCAGCCCACTCTCCTTTCAATTTCCAGAAAACAACGGTGATTATTATTAAACCAAGAGGTACATTTGCAAGGAAGATACTTCTCCAGCCAAAATGCTGGGTTAGAAACCCTCCTAAAAACGGCCCGAGAGATAGTCCTAAATAAACTGCAGCCACATTTATTCCCAGAGCTTTGCCCCTCTCTCCTGAAGGAAATACAGAAGTTAGAATCGCCACGCCTGTTCCGAATATCATTGCACTTCCAATTCCCTGTAAAATTCGAAAGCAAATAAGCATAGGAGCAGATGTGGAGAGCACACAGAGAAAAGACGAAAAAGTATAAATCAATATCCCGTATGAAAAAATCTTCTTCCTCCCATATACATCTGAAATTTTCCCAAAAGGGACGAGAAACATTGCTGCAGCCAGAAGATATGAAGTGGCAACCCAGCTCAGCATAACAGCATCCATCAAAAATTCTTTCCCGATTGTGGGAAGTGCAATATTTACTGAGGAACCCATAAAGGGTGCGAGAAAAGAAGCAAGCGTAACAACTAATAGAGCAGCTCTCTTATTTACAATATCATCCGCATTATTCAACATATCCCTCCATTTGTAACTGATTTAAATAGGCTGACATCTGAATTTCGAGTAACTTCAGGCAGGTATCTAAAGTCAACTATGGCAATTTGGGTGAGGGCTGAAAGTCCAAACCTGATATTCACCTGTTGTACGAGTGTAGTAATACTTAAATAAGTGACAGGAGAGAAGGGTCAGGCAAAGTGGCCACATCACTTTTCACCTACAATAATTTCTATATGCCGCCTCAAACAGTGTATCAAACTTTTTCAATTCAATATCAGATTCTTCATATCTATATAGTTCATACACCTCATTATCTGGAATAAATGTGACAAAATCAAATATACCCATCAGAACTATCATACCTTTCTATTCTTCCAATCACCTTTCACCTCCTGTTAAAAGTTTATCAAGAGGGCTTTTTATTTTTTCTGCCATTTCTCTTATGCGGGTGAGACGCAAGTACACTTAAAGAACCTAAACTGCCATCAAAATGCCTCCCCCAGCCACAGGGGGGAATACAGCTATTCTATCACCGTCCTTCAACTCAGGCACCTCCTCCATATCCAGGAGATTCCTGCCATTCACAGTAACCATCACATCCCTTCTGAAGTTCCCCTCCTCGTCGAAGACATCCTTCAAAAGACCCTCTCCAAGCTCCTTGGAGGCCTCAAAAAGAAGCTTTCGGAGGTCTCCCGAAGAGACCTCCAGCTCAATACCCCTGCCGTACTTCTCCCTGAAGGTTGCATAAAATTCTATCTTAACCTTCAAATCTCAATCCCCAGCTCCTTCAATTTTTCCTCTGTTGGTACTCCCTCATCCCAGCCTCTGAGAGAGTAGTACTCCTTCTTCATCTCTTCCAGCTCCACAATCTGACCCTTGGCTGCTCCCTCAGGCAATGGCTCCTCCAGTAACCTCCTGGGAAGATTATCATCTCTTCCATCAAAACCGTATCTATTGACTATAACTCTCTCCAGATTATAGATTCTCTCACCTATTGTAAGTAGCTCCTCTGAGGTAATATCCCAGCCAGTTATTGCCGAGAGAAGAGAAGCATATTCTTCAGCACCAATGGCAAAAGTGGAGAAGAGGCAGTTCACAGTAGAATTTACAACACAGGTGAAGTCCTGAAAATTCTTTACCCACAATGCCTTTCCCTCAGGCGTAAGGGGGTCAATCTTCTCAGGCAGACCGAGAATTTCAGGCGATATAGTATAACCTGTTACATGGCAGCCTCCTCTGTTGGATGTGGCATAGTTGAGCCCTATTCCCTTTGCACCTCTCGGGTCATAGGCAGGCATCTCAAGGCCCTTGACACTCATAGAGAGTTCTGGCATATTGTAGATTTCAGCAAGTCTCTTTGAGCCGAGAGCAAGGTGCTTTCCAAAGCCTGCCTTGTAGCCTGTTTTCCACACAAGTTCCACAAGAGCAGCGGGGTTTCCAAACTCCAGCTTAATACCCTGAAGCTCATCCTCAGGTATAAGCCCCTTTTCTTTAAGCTCCATGGCTGTGGCAATAGTTGAGCCCATGGATATTGTGTCCATGCCAAGTTCATCACAGAGATGATTGGCTTTAATTACTGCTTCCAGATTGAGTACTCCAGTATCACTACCAAGAGCCCAGATAGACTCATACTCAGGGCCCTCTGAGTAGGTTATCTGATAGGCTCCATCCTTAACTGAGGTTATTCTTCCACAGCCTATATGGCATCCCCAGCAGTAGCCATTCTTTAATAAGTACTTCTCCGCCAGAGTCTCACCACTTATACTGTCAGCCTCGCTGGTGTAGCCAAACTGCCAGTTTTTATAGGGCAATAGCCCTGAGTTATTTATTATATTTACAAGGACTGCAGTTCCATACTTTGGAAGTCCCTCACTGGTAACAGCATTGGTTTTAATCTTTTCAAGAGCTTCCTTTGAGGCTTCTCTGAATTCATCCTTTTTAGCTACTTCAACCTTCTCATCCCCTGAGACCACCACGGCCTTGAGCATTTTTGAACCCATAACAGCCCCTACTCCTGTTCTTCCAGCAGCCCTGTGGTCATCATTCATAATACTTGCAAAGAAGACCTTATTTTCTCCAGCAGGACCTATGCAGGCAACACTCGACTTCCCTTCAACTTTTTCTGAGAGAATTCTTGTGGTGTCAAAAGTGGTCCTGCCCCATAGGCTACTAGCATCTCTGATCTCTGCACTGCCATCTCTAAGCTCGAGGTAAACTGGCTTTTCAGCTTTGCCCCTTATTACAACTGCATCAAAACCTGAAAATTTCAGATAGGGTCCCCATTTTCCACCAGAGTTGGCACTGCCTATTGAGCCCGTCAGAGGTGAGCGCAGGCTCATCACATGGTATCTTCCTGACTCTGGAAAGCCAGCCACACCAGTTGCTGGACCAGTTGAGAAAATAAGTACATTCTCCTCGCCCAGTGGATCAATATCCTTTGGAGATATCCCTTCCCTCTCATATTCCTTCAGAATCTCGTAGAGCATATAAACACTGTAGCCCTTTCCTCCGAGATACTTCTTCGCCACCTCAGGGTCAGTCTTTATATATTTTATAGTTCCATCACTCAGATTTATATCAGCAATTCTCCCCATGTATCCATTGGCCATTTTTACACCTCCAAATATAAATGTAAACATCTTTGTATATAAAATTATAGCCAGTAGTGTACCTGAGATTTTAATCCTAACTTCTCCACTGGGTAAAATGACTAAGTCAGTATCAAGAGTGAAATTGTATTGTAGAAACGGGAGTAACCAATAGAAAAAATAACCTTGAATACTTCAGTGGAAAGAAACAATTGTTTTACACATCTCCTCTTACTACAGAACTAATCTGGGCTTTTGTAAAGTATTAGAGAAGCCCCCGGCGGGATTTGAACCCGCAACCTGCTGCTTACGAG
>CAZCRG010000077.1:0-8245 GCA_964501105.1 Candidatus Hydrothermarchaeota archaeon
GTATCATAGTTCTGCGAGAATTCTTATACATATTTTAGCCTGTCCTGCTTTTTGAGCCTTGATGTCAGGAATTTTCCATCCTTTCTCCTCAGGTCTTCTAAGATTCTCTCCCGCAGGTTGCTCCATGTGTTATTTTTATTTGATTCATCTTCTTTAGGAGGATAATTACTCAGGTCAATCTCGTGGAACTCTATTGTAAAAGCTCTATCAAGAACCTTCGGGCTGAACATGTAAGTTGTCTCGTCTATGTTCACCGTACCGATTACATAGAGATTTGGTGGAAGTTTCAATTCTTGGGGTATTTCTGTGATATTTTTCTCATTGTGTAGTTTTATGCTCTCTCTTGTAAATCCATCATCATCCCTCTCGCTTTCAAGAACACTCAAAAAATCTGCAAAGTAGTATTCCACATGAGCCATATACGATAATGATAATGTTAATCTTCATGTTAAAGTAAAGGGTGAAGAAATGATAGAGATTCTCAAAACCAGGGAAATTGATGGTAAGATTGTATTGAGCAAAGAAGATTTTGAGAAGTTAGTAGGCGAACTTGAGTCTCTAATAGAAACCCTGGAGATTCTCAGTGATAATGACATTATGAGTCAGATTTCTAAAAGTGAAAAAGATATAAAAGAGGGGAAATTGAAGAAGGTCAGCAATCCTGAGGAGTTGCGGAGGATATTGTTTGAAGTTTAAATTGAAATTCACAAAAACCTTCGAAAATAGTTTTAAAAAATTTAAAAAGAATAAAGAACTTATTGATGAACTTTTGAAGAAGATAGAGAAGATTCTTGAAAATCCAGATTGTGGAAAACCACTAAAATACACATTGTCTAAATATCGTTCTATAAGAGTAAAAAATAAGTACAGGCTGATTTACAGGGTGAATGAAGAGGTAAAAGAGATTATCTTAGTAGCTTTTGGGCATAGAAAGAAAATATACGAGATTTTGCTTCTCACTGAAGAGTAATCACCCTTCATCTACAGGCGTTATACCTACAACAGGCAAAATTCCTGCAAGTTTCTTTACATCAACATCCCCATAGCCAGCTATTCTGGCTAAGTTTCTAATTGCACTTGGATGGCGACGCGAATAATCCAGAATTTCCCTTTCAGCTTCCTCATCAGGAAGCTGTTTTGCAACAGCTTTAAATCTCCTTTTTCCTGTAACCACAGTAACTTCAGGAGTCTTTTTAATATTCAAAAACCAGTCTGACTTCCTTCCAAAGCCAGAGCATACATAAAAAGTATCTGTACTGGAATCATACCTTATAACCTCCAGCACATTATATCTTGGAAGACCTGTTTTTCGCCCTTTATGAATAAGCAACAAAAATCTATTACCAAGAAGCCAGCCCAGATTGGCTTTATAAAGCAGAATAGGCAGCCTCCATATTATTCTCTTCCACCCCTTAGGAGGCTCTGGAGGCTTTACACCATTAAATTCAGTTTTTATTATACTCTCACCTCCCTGAACTCCTTGTCCAGGTGTATCCTCGAAGAGGTTGCGCCCCTCTGCATCTGATACTTGCTCTCCCTTGTCGGGTGTCCGTAGGGGCGCTCACTGGGCGAGGAGAGCTTTTCGAGGGCAAGCTGGCATATTCTCATCCCGGGGCGAAGAGCTATTGGCATCTTGCCAACATTACTCAGCTCCAGAGTTATATTTCCCTTAAAGCCAGGGTCAATAAAGCCTGCTGTTGCATGGATGAGCAGGGCAAGCCTTCCAAGACTGCTTCTGCCTTCAACTCTCGCTACAAGGTCTTCAGGAATCTCAATCCACTCCCTTATTGACCCCAGAACAAACTCGCCCGGGTGAAGAATAAAAGTATCGCCCTCTTCTATGAAAACATCCTCAGTGTACTCCTCAGCATTATCAGTGAGAGGGTCTATGTAGCCCTTGCTTATATGCCTGAAAACCTTGAAGTGGTTTCCCAGGCGGAGGTCTATACTGGAAGGCTGGATCTGCACCTCTGGGTCAAGAGGTTTAACCACAAGCTTTCCTTTATCAAGATACTCCTTAATATCCCTATCTGAGAGAATCATTCTACCTACCTGCCTTAATTACATATAGCCTCTCAAAGAAAAAGTTTTTCTGAAGAAGGATCTCAGGCTTAAATCCCAGCTCTTTGAGTCTCTGCATGGTCTTATCTATATCGTTGAAAGAACTCTGAAGAAGTAAAAGCCTTCCCTCCTCCTCAAGGTAGTTATCAAAATCCTCAAGAAATCTGTCCACCACCTCTCTTCCCTCATTTCCGCCATCCCAGGCTAAGGTGAGTTCATCCTCAGGCTCCTCCTCATCTCCGGGAAGGTAAGGAGGGTTGAAGACTATGAGCTCAAAGCTTCCAGTTATTTCAGAGAAGAGGTCGCTTTTAATTATTCTAATGCTGAGGTTATTGAGCTCTGCATTTCTCCTAAGGCACTCCAGTGCCTTTTCATTGATATCTGTTGCAGTAACTTCTGCTCCCCTTGAGGCTGCAATCAGAGCCTGAATTCCAGTACCTGTGCCCAGGTCGAGAACCTTCTCTCCCGTCTTAACCTCTCCAGCTAGAGCTTCTGCAAGAAGAAAGGAATCATCACTTGGTTTATAAACCTTAGAGCAGAGCTTTAATTTAACTCCCATAAATTCCATTTAACCACCCAGTATCCTAACAACTTCTGCAATTTCCTCTGGAGAAAGCTGAAAAACCCTCTTCTCCAAAAACTTCTCTGGAAGACTCTCAAGGTTAACCTCAACACCCTCTCTCTCTGCTCCAAGCTTCAGAGCTTTTTTCAATTTCTTTCTTCTGTAGGGGAAGATTAAATTCAGAAGCTGGAGGTAGCTCTCTTTATTCACAGGAAGAGGCTCTCCTTTCGGAAGAATTTCAACAATGGCTGAGTATACCTTTGGTGGGGGATAGAAAGCGCTGGGGGGAACTCTGGAAATTATCCTTCCCCGAGCGAGGAAGCTAAAGGCTGCACTTATTCTAGAGTAATCACTGGTACCTGGTTTGGCGAAGAGGCGCTTGGCAAACTCATACTGAAAGATAACCACTGCCCTTTCAAAGCCGTGGCTTAAAATCTTGAAGATAAAGGTGGAAGAGATGCTGTAGGGAATATTTGAAACCACCTTACCAAAGGGAGGAAGCTCAACCTCTGTGAAATCTCCATGTATAAGCTCGAGTTTTTCCTCCTGCCCAAACCTCTCCCTGAGAATATCCACCATGGCTCCGCTCTTTTCAACTGCCACAACTCTACCTGCTTTTTTGAGAAGCTCCTGAGTTAGAGTACCAATGCCAGGACCAACCTCAAGAACTGTGTCCTGAGAGGTTAGCTGAGCCTCTCTAACCTCCTGCTCTATCACTTTCTGGCTCACAAGAAAATTCTGTCCCAGCTTTTTATCAGGCCTGAGATTGTACTTCCTTAATATAGCCCGGGTCTCTGAGAGGAAACTCACCTTCTCCTTCCTCTTTCTCCCTCTCTAGGTCCAGAAGGCACAAAAATTCTGTACTTCCTCTTACCCAGCTTAACATCCTCTTCCTCTAGCTCAGACACTATTCTCCCAACAATAAGCTTGGCCGGGTCTGAGATAGATTTAATTCTCTTTGATATATCTTCAAAGCTATTAAAGGGCCCCTTCTTTCTCTCCTCAAGAATCTCCCACATAAGCTTTTTTCCAATGCCCGGAATAAGCTCAAGAGCATGAAGCCTTGTAGTAATGGGAGTTGCCTTGTTGAAGAAATCCACAAACTCCTTCTCCCTGCTCTTCACAATCTCCTCAACAACATAGGGAAGCTCTGACTTAGCTGCTGCTGTAAGGTCGTCGTAGCTTATCCTCCTCTTAATATAATCTATTTTATCCCTTTCCTTTTTCCCTATGTATACTCTCTCATGAATATTAAAGTCCACTCCCTTCTTGGGAACAAGCTCCAGAAGAGAAAAATACTTTTCACCGAGAACAAGAACAAGAGGCTCCTTCTTGTATATTGGCCTCTCATCCTCAGGTCTCCCATGAGGTAAATAGTCTAAAACATAAACATATTCTTCCATCCCCATAAGCTCCCACCCCTCAGCTCAGATAGGGAGCACATATCTCAACTATCTTCTTTATCTCCTCCCTGTCCAGTACCACTCTCTCCTTGGCAAAGATTATCCTGACATCCTCTTCATCTCTTGGTAAGAGGTCTGCTATCTTCACTGCCACTTCTGGCCTGATCTTATCGCTAACCTTAAGCACCTCTTCAACTATCTTCTTCCCATCCTCAGGGCTAAGTCTTGCAAATTTGTTGAGATAATCAATACATATCTTCTGCTCGTAGAGGGGCTCCTCGAGACCTTCTATTGCCTCCTTCAGAATATCTTTGGCTTCATACATTGTTACAGGCCTTACATCAAGAATACTCTTTTCAGGCATACTAAGACCTCTGGAGCATTAAATGAACAGGATGAGCGATAATAGTTTTCTCAGCCCTGCCGTCCTTCACACTCACCAGATAGGCCTTACCCCTCTTTCCTATCACCATGCCTGTCCTGCCATGGAACCTTGGATGAGGCATGCCCTTATGGAAGGAAGGCTCAATTTTTATGTGAACTCTGTCGCCTATGTTGAATTCCTTGATAATCCTTGTGATGGATAAAAGACCCTTCTCTCTTGGGGACTTGACCATTTTTCTGGTATTTTTTGTCCAGAATCCTCTTGATTTCTTCATAGTATACCCTACCTTATATGAGTTTACTGTTGTAATTACAGCTTTCTTATATATATTATTTATCCCTGGAGACCCTCTTCAGGTAAACTCCAGAGAATATTAAGGCCAGGTGCACCGGGAGAATCTGGGGCACACCAAAGCCCAGAGCAAAGCCCAGGGGCCATGCAAGAGCACCCAGAGCTATTAGCACAAGAGCTATCTTTCCTTTCTCCATTCTTTTAACTCCTTAAAACATTATTAACTTTTCCCCTGCTCTCGCAAAAGTACTTTAACCACTGCAGTTAAATTTAAACCTATGTTTATAAGGCATCCCTTAGTAAGGGAGGAAACTGTTGAGGCAAGGCTTTACCAGGAAACTATTGTGGCTGAGGCAGTTCACGCCAACACTCTGGTTGTTGCTCCAACTGCCCTTGGAAAAACTGTTATTGCAGTGCTTGTTTCTGCCCACAGGCTCCACAAGTATAAAAACTCAAAAATTCTCATGCTGGCCACCACAAGGCCTTTAGCCAATCAGCATGCTGGGAGCTTCAGAAAGTTTCTGAAGGTTCCGGAGGATGAGATTGTTGTATTCACCGGAACAAAAAGGCCCTCTGAAAGAATTGAGCTCTGGAAGAAGGCAAAGATAATTGTGGCTACACCTCAGGTGATTCACAATGACCTTCTGAGTGATAACTACTCACTTGAAGATGTCTCCCTTATAATATTTGATGAAGCCCACAGAGCTACTGGCAACTATCCCTATGCCTTTATTGCCCAGCGCTATATGAAGCAGGCTACAAGGCCTTTGATTCTTGCTCTCACAGCATCCCCTGGAGGAGAAGAAGCCAAAATCAGAGAGGTAATTGAGAATCTCTTCATAGAGAATATTGAGGTGAAGACTGAAAGTGACCCTGATGTTAAGCCCTTTATAAGGGGAATTAATATAGAGTGGGTAAGAGTCTCCCTGCCTGAAGGCATAGAAGCAGTTAAGTCTGCCCTTGAGAAGGCTCTTGACAAAAGGCTTAGAAGGCTAAAGGAGCTGGGAATTTCTATAAAGGGGAATGTGACAAAGAGGGAGCTTCTCATGGTAAGGGGAAGTCTTCAGGCTAAACTCCTTGAAGATAAGAGCCCAGAAATCTATGAAGGCTTGAGTTTAATAGCTGCCTGTATAAACCTCACCCACGCTATTGAGCTTCTGGAGACTCAGGGCTTGAGCACACTGCTGAGCTACTTCAGGAGAGTGGAGCAGGAAGCAAGTTCAAAGGCAGTTAAGGAGCTTTTAAGAGATACCTACTTTCTGAGAGCTCTCAGGCTTACTGAAAATCTTGTGGATGAAGTAAAGAATCCAAAAATTGAGAAACTCAAGGAGATTTTAACCAGAGAGATAGAGGATGAAAAGAAGGCAATAATCTTCACTCAATACAGAGATACAGCCACAAAACTCGTGGATGAGCTGAATAACTTACAGGGCATAAAGGCCGAGCGCTTCGTCGGCCAGGCAAAGAGAGACAGCTCTGACACCGGGCTCACTCAGAAGAAGCAGCTTGAGGTTCTTGATAGGTTCAGAAAGGGTGAAACAAATGTTCTGGTAGCAACCTCAGTGGCTGAAGAAGGTTTAGACATTCCAAAGGTTGATCTGGTAATCTTCTATGAGCCCATACCCAGCGAGATAAGGAGTATCCAGCGCCGCGGCAGAACAGGTAGAAGTAAAGCTGGCAAGGCTATTGTGCTCATGGCAAGAAAAACAAGAGATGAAGCCTTCTACTGGGCGAGCAATAGAAAGGAGAAGAAAATGCATGAGATACTCCAGAATCTTAAGAGAGAAAAACTCAAAAGAAAGCCGAGAAATCAGGAGACCCTTGAGAATTTTGTTGAAGAAAGAAAATTTTCTATTGTTGTGGACACAAGAGAGCTTTCCTCCAGCATTGCAAGAGAACTTCTAAACCATGGAGTTATATCAAAGCCAAAAAAGCTTGAGGTTGGAGATTATGTAATAAGCGAGAGGCTCTGCATTGAGAGGAAGACAGCAGAGGATTTTATTGAGAGCCTCATAGATGGAAGACTTCTGAGTCAGGCTATTAACCTGAGGCAGAGCTATCCCAAGGCACTGATGATAGTTGAGGGTGAGAACCTCTACACCATCAGAAATATAAGGCCCGAGGCTATAATGGGTGCTCTAATAAGCCTTGCTGTGGACTTCAACATACCAGTTTTCTTCACAAAGAATGAGAAGGAGACAGCAGTGCTGATTTCCAGTATTACAAAAAGGGAGCAGAGTATAGAGGAAAGAGAAGTTCAGATAAGAGCTGAGAAAAAGTTGAAATCTCTTAAAGATATGCAGGAATTTGTTGTCGCAGGGCTTCCAAATATCAACACCACCCTTGCAAGGAGGCTTCTTGAAAACTTCGGAAGTGTTGAGGGAGTTTTTAATGCAGATGAAAAGGAGCTGGAAAAGGTACAGGGCATTGGAAAAAAAATAGCAAAAGAAATTAGAGAGGTTATTTCATCGCCCTATGAGAAAGACTAATCGCCCCTGGTTTCCTCTTCAACGACGCTCTCAATAAGTTTCTTTTCAAGAAGTTGCTGCTTTTCAACACCCTTCCTCTCTCTTCCTCTCTTGTTTATTTTTGTCATGAGCCAGCCTCCATATAATGCGAGATTCTTAACCTCATAATTATTAACTTACTCAAGCTTCATCTCAGGATAATCCTTCTCTAGAGAATACTCGAGAACGCCAGTAAGAGTAGCCCCTCCAAAGCGAACTTTAACCCTCGCATATATCATCTTACCCTCAAGAGAGGTATAGCCAAAAGGATTTTTTGAAGCCTCTTTTAGTCTCTCTTCATCTATTCTCACTTCAGCATCCACCACATAGGGCTGATTCTTCACAGCCTCCTCCATGGCTTTTTCAAGAGAGACTTTTGTCTTCAAACTCACTGGAGTTCCAACAAACTGATGAAAAAGAGCACCCAGCTTTATTCCAGCCTCAAAGGCTGCAATCTCACTATCAGTAGGCATAGAACCACTCAAACCAGGAAGGTAAATTCTTAAAATCATCTCTGAGAAGTCTTATTCCCTTAATCACTTTTCCCTGCTCCCATTCATAACCATAATGGATCTCACCAATTGTGTCTACACACCAGACTGGTTTAAGGTCTCCGCTCTCCTCTGGCTGTGTAAGTTCTCCAAAGCTTTCCAGGTTGTAGGAAGGTTTCATAGCATAGGCAAGAGAATTTTGAAGAGGAAGCCACTCATCCCAGTCAGGTATATCACTGTAGCTTCTCTCATATTCATCCCTGTAACTTTCCACATAGTAGAACCCAGAGGAGGTCTTTACTTTTCCTGAATCGCCAAGTGGAGCAGGTGAAGCAGTGGTTAAAGTGGCACCTTTAACCACCCAGGGAGCTTCAATTATTCCGCTGGAAGAAATATCTAAAATAAATTCCTGATTCCATTTTCTCACAAGAATATAGGGATGCTGCTTCTGAATTTTCAGGGGGTCAATTTCTCCAGAGGACGGAAGGGTAAGCTTTATATTTATTATTATTCCCTCATTGGGCTTCAGCCACCAGCCTATACGG
>CAZCRG010000078.1:0-8056 GCA_964501105.1 Candidatus Hydrothermarchaeota archaeon
GGCTATTGTTAAAATGTAGGCGTGATAGAGCATTCTCTCACCCAGAAAGAATTTCTTCAGCCTTTCTTATATAATTTTCTAAAGTTTCTCTTGGAATAGAAGTGCTGGAGGCAATGCTTTCTATATCCCTCTCCACCAGGTCTTTCAGGAGCATCATTTTTGATTCAGAAAACTTCTTCAGAATCTTGGGGTTTATTCCAGGTAGGCTTGTGATGGGGTAAAGGGCTTTTTTGTCAATAAGGTCCTTGAGGCTTCCTCCAGGAGGATACTTCCAGCTTATTACCTTTAAATTTCTGCACTTGGCATACTCTAAACCCTGCTTTGAGATTTTTGTGTTGGTAACAAGCCAGGCTCTTTTAATTTTGCACCCTCCTTCTCTGAGGTCAAGAAGTCTGGCATAGGTATAGAGAGCTTCCTTGAGGTTTGTGTATGTACCATGGGAGTTGTGGAATTTGCACTCCACTATGTCAATACTTTCTCCATTTTTTATCACAATATCAATCTCATGGTTGGTGCACCTACCTCTTAGCTTTTTCCTCAGCTCCACATTATAGCCGTGGCTGTCGAGAATCTCAGCAACATAGGTTTCAAAGGGGAAGCCCTCCGGCCCAAGACGCACAATGGCACCTTTGAGATTGTATCTTGCATAGGTTCTAATTTCTTTCTGTCTTAAAAGCCTTTTAACCAGTCTAAGAACTTCTTTTGTGGTCATGCCATTGTAAACTCTAGTCTTTACCTCCTCCACCACCTCTCTGCTGAGCTCTTTGCTTGCTTTTGCTCTTCTTAATGTTCTATAGATTTTCTCAGGCTGGAAGGGCTCCCTCTCTCCAGAAGCTTTGATAACATAAATTTTCTCACCCATCAGTTTTATTCTTCTGCTGCTGCAAGATAAAAATTACCCTTAAATTTCCTGAAAAAAGGAGAAGCTTTATTATGTTACTCACTAATCTATTCTCATGGACCTAAACTTTTTCGTCTACTCCTTTATTGCTCTTTTCATAATAGTTGACCCTTTAGCAAATATACCCTTCTTTCTCCATGTTGCAGGTGGCGCCACTGAAAGTGAATATAGAGCAATAATCAGAAAGGCTGTAATTGTTGCTACTGTGGTGCTTGTTCTCTTTTCCTTCCTCGGAAATTATGTCTTTGAATTTCTTGGGATTAAAATGTTCTCCTTCAGGGTTGCCAGCGGTATACTTCTCTTCATTATCTCTCTGGAGATGATTTTTGGAAGGCGCACAAGGACTGAAGTATCGCCAGAGGAAGAGGAGGAGTACAGGGAAGATATAGCAATAACTCCCATGGCTGTGCCACTGCTCACAGGGCCTGGTGCAATAACCACTGGAATAGTGATTTACAGCACAGCTCATACCATTGAGGCGAAGCTTCTATTTCTCATGGCGATAATTCTGGTCTTTGTTCTATCCTACCTTATCCTCTACTTTTCCCATGAGATTTTCGGGATTCTTGGAAAAACAGGCACAAAGGTGATAATAAGAATAATGGGTCTACTGCTCTCTGCCATAGCTGTGCAGCTTGTCTTTGATGGGATTGGAGAAGCTATAGCAAGCCTGGCATAGCTATCTTCTGAATTTCCTCTCTATATCCCTTTTCTGCAGGAGAATATAGGTTGGTCTGCCATGGGGACAGGTTCTGGGATTTTCTGCCTTTCTTAGCTTTTCTATTAAGGCACTAATCTCTTCTTCCAGCATAAAGTCTCCAGCTTTCACAGCATTTGTACATGCAACTCTGTAGATAATTTCTTCCTTTCTCTTATTTCTCTCTGGAATTCTTCCTGCCTCTGCAATCTCTGCAATAACCTCCTGGAAGCTTTCCATCCTTCCAAGAAAGAGAGGCACTGCTCTTAAAATTACACTCTCCCCTCCAAAATCTTCAATCTCAAAGCCCATATTTTTGAGAAATTCAAGATTTTCCATTAAGGCTGCCTTTTCCCTGGGAGTTAGAAGGAGTACTTCTGGCTTCAGAAGTTTCTGTTTTTCTATTTTCCCTTTAGAGTACTTCTCAAGGAACTCTTCATAGAGTACCCTTTCATGGGCAGCGTGCTGGTCAATGAGCACCAGGCCAAGAGGATGCTCAGCAATAATATAGGTATTGTGGAGCTGGGCAAGAGGCTTTATCCCCCCCAGAATATTATCGCTTTCTCCGGGTAAATATTTAGCCTTCTCCTCCTTCACCTCAAGCTTTTTAATCTCAACCTTCTTCTGGATTGAAAAATCTTCAAGGCTTTTCAAAACTGAAGATCTAATGCTGCTCTTCTCTGCCCTGGGAGGATATAGAGCTTCCCTGATGGCTTCGACAACCTCCCTGAAAATCTCCTTTTCTCGCCTGAATCTCACCTCAATCTTGGTTGGATGTACATTTACATCTACTTCTGCTGGAGGCACATCAATAAAGAGCACAGCAAGAGGATGCCTGTGCTTCGGCAGAAGGGTATGGTAGGCTTCATAGAGCGCACCTGTCAGAAGCCTGCTTTTGATAAATCTGCGGTTGACAAAGAAGTACTGGGCATCTTTGCTTGCTCTTGAGCTTCCAGGCTTTAAAACCAGCCCGGATACTTTAATTTTTCCTGTAGAGTTTATCTTCACAAGCTTTTGCTCCTGTCCAAAGAGTTTCTTAACTCTTAATTCAAGGCTCTCTGGAGGAAATACTCTTTTTTTCCCATCCCTGACAACCTCAAAGTGCACCTCCGGGAAGGCAAGAAGAAATCTTGAAATTACCTCTTCTATGGCTGCCTTTTCATAAGCCTCAGATTTGAGAAACTTCCTCCTTGCAGGTGTGTTGAAGAAAAGCTCCCTCACCTCTATGCTTGTGCCTTTGCTGCATGCAACTGGCTTTACTTCAAGAACTTCACCCGCCTCAATTTTTATTTCTGTGCCAATATCGCTCTCCTCAGTTCTGGTGCGCATTGTAACTCTTGAAACACTGGCTATACTTGGCAGAGCTTCTCCTCTGAAGCCGAAGGTGGATATGGCAAAGAAGTCACTTTCGCTGGAGATTTTGCTTGTTGCATGCCTTTCAAAGGCAAGAACAGCCTCATCTCTGCTCATCCCCGTGCCATTATCCTTAACCTTTATTAGAACCTTGCCAGCCCTCTGAACTTCTATAAAAACTTTGCTTGCATCTGCATCAAGACTGTTCTCAATAAGCTCCTTTAAAACACTGGCGGGGCGCTCTATAACCTCGCCAGCAGCAATCCTGCTCACCAGTGCTGAGGGAAGCTTTTTTACCTTCATGTTTTTCTCCTGGCTCTCTCCACAAGCTCAGCAAGTTTATTGAGAGCCTCAAGGGGGGTTAAGTTATTAACATCTATAGCCTTAATTTCCTCGACAATTGGCTCAGTAGCAGGAATCTCAAAGAGAGTTCTCTGACTCCTGTCTTTCAGAACCTTTTCCAGCTTTTTCCTTCTCAGGCGTTTTGCTATAATCTTCTCATCAGCCACCTCTTCTTCTTCAAGCCTTTTTAAAACACCAAAGGCGCTTTCAATAACCTCTCCGGGCAGGCCAGCCAACTTTGCCACCTGGATTCCATAGCTCCTGTCGGCACTTCCCTCTACTATCTTTCTGAGGAAGATAATATCATCCCCATCCTCCTGCACCTCAATATGATAGTTTTTAACACCATTGAGAATCTTTTCCAGCTCGGCAAGATGGTGATAATGGGTAGCAAAGAGAGCCTTGCACTTTATTCTTTCATGGAGAAACTCTGCCACAGCCCAGGCAATGCTGAGGCCGTCGAAGGTGCTTGTGCCTCTGCCTATCTCGTCGAGAATAATAAGACTATTCTCTGTGGCGTTGTTTAAGATATTGGCTGTTTCCTGCATCTCCACCATGAAGGTGCTTCTTCCTGAGGCTAAATCGTCACTCGCCCCTACTCTTGTGAAAATTCTGTCCACAACGCCAATTTTAGCTCTCGAGGCAGGAACAAAGCTCCCCATCTGAGCTAAAAGCACTATCAGTGCCACCTGCCTGAGGTAGGTGCTCTTTCCGGCCATATTGGGCCCTGTGATAATAAGAAGTCTTTCATTTTTGTTCAGTCTTGTGTGGTTGGGTATAAATTCGCCCAGATTTTTCTCCACTACAGGGTGCCTGCCATCCTCAATTATAATCTCTTCGCCATTGTATACCTCTGGCTTAACATAGGAGTTCTCAAAGGCTGCTCTGGCGAGAGATATGAGCACATCAAGCTCTGCTATGCTTTCTGCTATAGCCTGGATTCTTTCTGTTTTCTCGGCACAGGCTTCTCGAAGCTTCAGGAATAAAGAGTACTCCATCTCTTTAATCTTCTCTTCGGAGCCTAAAATTAGGGCTTCCTTCTCCTTGAGCTCAGGGATAATAAAGCGCTCAGCATTGGCCAAGGTCTGCTTTCTGATGTAATACTCTGGAACAAGCTTGAGGTTGGGCTTTGTCACCTGAATATAGTAGCCAAAAACTGAGTTGTAGCCCACCTTGAGAGAGGAGATTCCAGTGCGCCTTCTCTCTCTTTCCTCCAGCTCTGCTATCCACTCTTTACCTTCCAGTACAGCCTTTTTCAGCTCATCCAGCTCACTGCTGAAGCCCTCTTTTATCATTCCGCCTTCTCTTACAGTGGCAGGGGGATTGTCAACAATAGCTCTCTCAAGAAGAGAAGTAAGCTCCTCAAGGGGATCAAGGCTCTGGCTAAGCTCTTTAAGTAGCTCTGAGCTGAATCCCTCAAGCTCTGCTCTTATCTCGGGCAGGGAGAGGAGAGAGTTCTTCAGAGCGAGAAGGTCTCTGGCGTTGGCACTCCCATAACTCACTCTCGCAATAATTCTCTCCAGGTCTCTTATCTCTTTGAGGTTCTCCTCAATCTTTTCCCTCTCAAAGCTTTTTATATAAAGCTCCTCCACAGCTTCAAGACGCCTTTTTATCTCCTTCACATTCTTGAGAGGATGTAAAATCCATTTTCTGAGAAGCCTTCCGCCCATGGGAGTTGAGGTATAGTCCAGAACTTCGAGAAGTGTTCCTCTGGTGGAGCCGTCTCTGAGATTTCTTATCAGCTCCAGGTTGCGCTCTGTTATGTTGTCGATAATCATATACTCTTCTCGAGAGTAGAGTCTGATTCTGGAGATGTGCTCAAGGGCTGCCTTCTGAGTTTCTTTCAGGTAGGACAGTGCCGCGCCTGCAGCACTCACAGCAAGACTTTTCTCTTCCAGGCCAAGCCCTCTGATGTCAGGGAGCCTGAAGTGCTGTGCTATTGCCCTTGAAGCAAGGGAATGAAGAAAAGCTTCATCTCTGTAGGGGCTGACACTTGCGCCAAGCTTTTTAATTTCCCCCTCCAGTGCCTCGAAGAAGCTCTCCTCAAGAATCACTTCAGCAGGCCTGTTGAGAGCCAGCTCGTCCAGAAGTTTCTCCTTAGCCTTTCTTCCTGAAAATTCTGTTACAAGAAATTCGCCAGTGGAGAGCTCCACAAGAGCAAGGCCATATCCTTCTCTGCTTTTTGAGATGGCAGCGAGATAGTTGCTACTCTTTTCTTCAAGAAGGTTGTCCTCTATTAGTGTGCCTGGAGTTACTACTCTTACGACATCCCTCTTCACAACCTTCTTTGCCTTCTTTGGGTCTTCAACCTGCTCGCAGATAGCTACCTTGTAGCCCTTTTTTACAAGCTTGGCTAGGTAAGGTTCAAGAGCATGGTAGGGTATACCTGCAAGAGGTATATCCTTGCCTCTCTCTTTTCCACGGGTGGTTAGAGTTATTCCCAGCTCTCTTGCAGCGAGCTTTGCATCCTCAAAGAACATCTCATAAAAGTCACCAGCCCTGAAGAAAAGTATGGCATCTCTGTAGAGGTTCTTGAAGTGGTGCCATTGCTCCATCATGGGCGTTGTGCTCATGAGCTTATCTCAATCTTCTACTATAATAAATTTACAGAAGGTATAATAAGAAAGCTTACAGTTTTTCCAGTCTCCACAATAAAGAAACTTTCTTGTGAGATTCACAGGGTATTTTTAGATTATGCTCATATCCCATTTTTTCCTTGCAAACAATCACTTTAGTGCGTTTTCTTTTTGTCTGGTAGTGAGTCTACCTCCCTCTATCTTATTTTTCATACTTCCACACTTAAGCCTTATCCTCCATAATCTTATCTCTCTCATTAGAGACTCTCTAAAGTGTTCCAAGAGAACATGCCAGTAGAATCCATAACACAACAGAGGTCCTACCCCCACTTTTATTATTTTTTATGAGTACAAAAAACTAAAATAACAGCAAAAATAGTTCAACTGGTATAATTACATAATTTTCCTCATTAATGAACTCTGGAGATTCTGATACAACTAATAATTTTCTAAGACCATACTCTTTTTTTATCTTATTAGCAGTAGATTTTATCTTTTTAATATCTCCTGCGGCATTGCTTTTAACTTCAATTGGAATTACTATCATCTCACCTTTATAATTAAAGTACCAGATTACAGCATCAACAACTTCATTACCTTTATTACTTATGAAAGAAATATTTTGAAATGGTTTTTTTAGTGGTATATGCCTGAGATGAGACAATACAACTGCCTCAAGAAGAAGTTGCTTTACTTCTGGTTTCCTTTCAAACATTTTATTCATATAGTTGTAAATGTCTGTATTTCCAAATATTCCACGAGAACAGCAATATGATGAAATGAACACAGAGGGGTCACACACTATAAATTTCTGATATTCATTTGAAGTGTTGATAATATTCAAGTCGTAATTGATATCTTCCTTAGAAACAATACTGGATAATCTTGTAAATAAGCCAGAAGATTCGAGATAAAGTAAGTATTTATTAAAGTTTTTGATATTTATACCATCCGATAATTTATTATTACTTTTTGATATCATAAACGATGGATATTCTATGTTTCTAAGAATTTTTTCTACTGTTGACGGATCCAGATTGAATTTATTCGAATCATGTACAAGATGGTCATATATGTCATATCTATATCTGGCATCTCCTACTCTGGGTTCATTATGAGATTTCTGAGCTATAATAGCCTCATAAAATGCCTTTGGATACCCTCCTGAAAACATATAAATCCTGAAAAGAGCATGAAGGTCATCGTAGAAATCTGAGATTATCTCATTTAGTTTGATCTCATATCTATATTTTTTACCCTCCTCTTTTGTCTGATATCCTGCAAGATATTCAAGGATGCCCAATCTTTTTGCTTTTAGGCCAAATCTTTTTGAAATAAAGTCATTAAATCCCTTTTGCTTAAGAAAGGATTCTGCAATCTCCACATATCTTCTGGGGTGGAATAAAACATCTCCGCCAATCTTTTCCCCGAAGGTGCCATATCTTCCAGATAACTCTGACTTTGCAGAGCTGAGTTCTAGAGAATAGCTACCAGTCGCTATGACTGCAACACCTCTGGATATAACTCCTTCGTCTATTAAATTTTTCAGTGCTCTTGCCCATCCTTTATAAAAAGTTACTTCATCTAAAATTATGAGAAGTGGTTTGTTTTTAGAAAATTTATGGATAATTTCAGATAAAACACTTCTGAGAATTTTCTTTCTGCTAAAATTAAATAGTAACCTCTCGTCATCCAGTGAGAGATAAATCAAGGATTGCTTGTTCTTACCTTCATCTATCAGATTCTTAATAAGATACTTTAGTGTTGATGTTTTTCCAACTCTCCTGGGCCCTCTGATTACAGTTATTCCGTAAAGGTCTCCAGTAGTGTAGAATTCCTTCAGTAGAATTCTTTTCAGGTGATAATAAAATTTTGGGGGCTCGTACAGACCTTCTTCTTCTGACCTGATAACATCTCCCAATGCACCATCATAGTAAAATCATTCCTTTTTATCATCAAAGTGCCAGGGATTCTGATCCCTGATTATGTCATCAATTATTTCACTTACTTTGCTTTGCATAGAATAATCTCTCTCGCTTTTTTTCGTGTATTTTAAGATGATGGTCAAGTTGTTTGTGCAGAATATTTATACTGTTAAGTAAATTATAGTATTTATCTTTCAATTGAGAGAGTTCCTTCTTTAATTCATTAATGTCATCATCCGAACAGGACTGAGACACTTTACCG
>CAZCRG010000079.1:0-8011 GCA_964501105.1 Candidatus Hydrothermarchaeota archaeon
GCTATATATGTCATCTCGTTGACCATAATCTGGCACCTCCTAAAGCTTTCTGGAAATATTAACTATCTCTTCAGCCTCAATCTCGTATTTCTTCTTGAGCACATCAAGCCTTTTCTTTATATTTCTGACTTCCATGTGTGTGGTATCTGCAACCTTACTTATTACTTTAAGTTTACTTCTAAGGTGTATTACTTCAAGAAGGAGTACCACCACAAGAGTTGTAGTTATTGCAGTCATTGAATAAAAAAGCAAAAGATAACTGTATACATCCAAGCCTTTCACCTCTATGGTTAATACAAACATATAATCCGTTATATTAGTATAAAAAATTTTTGAGACGCTATATAAAGGTCATGTAAAAAAATTTAGTATAGCCCCGTAGTGTAGTGGTCAATCATTCAGGACTTTGGATCCTGAGACGGCGGTTCGAATCCGCCCGGGGCTATCTATAACCTGTTTATAAATCTCTCCATTCTGTTGAGAGCCTCATTTATATTCTCAAGGGAAGCTGCATAGGCTATTCTTATATAACCCTCGCCGCTATCGCCAAAGGCATTCCCAGGTACAACTGCAACCTTTTCCTCTTCCAGAAGCCTTGTGGCAAACTCCTCTGAGCTTAGACCTGTGCTCTTAATTGAAGGGAAGGCATAGAAGGCTCCCCTGGGCTCAAAACAGCTCAATCCAATTTCTCTTAGCCTCTTAACAAGAACTTTTCTTCTCCTGTTGTAATGGCTGACCATCTCTTCAACATCCTTTTCGCCCCTATTTAAAGCCTCAAGGGCAGCCTTCTGGCTCATTATGGGGGCGCAGAGCATTGAATACTGGTGAATCTTCATCATAGCCTCAATAATCTCCTCGCTACCCATGGCATAACCTATTCTCCAGCCAGTCATGGCATAGGCCTTTGAGAAGCCATTAAGATAAATGGTGTTCTCCCTCATTCCATTAAGAGAAGAAAAGCAGGTATGTTTCCCATTGTAGGTAAGCCTGTCATAAATCTCATCACTAATTACAATAAGATCGTGCTCTCTTACTATGTCGGCTATCTCCTCCAGCTCCTTTTTACTGAGAGCTGCCCCCGTTGGATTATTGGGGTAGCTGAGCACAAGAGCCTTTGTCTTCTCCGTTATCTTTGCTTCAATATCCTCTGCCAGAGGCTTGAACTCATTCTCCTCCCTGGTCTCAACCACAACAGGTTTGCCGCCTGCAAAGATTGTGCAGGGCTTGTAGGAAACATAACTGGGCTCAGGTATCAGAACCTCTTCTCCAGGATTCACAACTGCTCTCACAGCAAGGTCAAAGGCCTCACTTACGCCCACAGTTATGAGAACCTCCTTATCAGGGCTGTACTCAACACCATAACTTTGCTTAACCTTCTCAGCAATTGCCTCTCTCAGCTCATAGAGGCCATAGTTGGAGGTATACATTGTGTAGCCCTGCTCAAGGCTGTAAATACTGGCTTCTCTGATATGCCAGGGGGTGACAAAATCAGGCTCTCCAACGCCTAAGGAGATAACACTGTCCATACCTAATACTAGCTCAAAAAACTTTCTTATTCCCGAAGCTGGTACCTTCTTTACTCTTTCAGCAACTCTTGTCATAGAGTAACCTCATAAGCTTATGGGCTGCCTTTCAGCCTCCTCCTTATCAAAGAGAATATCTCCATCTTCCTTATACTTCTTGAGTATAAAGTGGGTTGTGGTGCTGGTTACCTGGGGCAGGGGTGCAAGCTTTTCTGCCACAAAAGCTGCAACTTCCTTCATATTGTCACCTTCCACAAGTACAGAGAGGTCGTACATTCCAGAGACAAGAAAGAGGTTTCTCACCTCAGAAAAGCGCATTAAGCGTTCAGCTATAGAATCGTAGCCCTTATCCCTCTCAGGCTGGATTTTAACATCAATCAGAGCATAGACTCTTTCTTTGCCCATCTTCTCCCAGTTGATTACAGCCTTATACTTCCTTATAATCTTCTCCTCTTCCAGCTTCTTTATTATCTTCTTTACTTCTTCAACAGAAATATCAAGCATGGCAGCTATATCCTCATAGCTAACTCTTGCATTATCTTCAAGTATTCTGAGAATTTCCTCCTCTGTGCTCATCATGGACACCTTCTTGTTTTTCTCAGCCAGTATTTAAATAGGTAACCCCTTGCTTTTGTTATTTTCCCCACCATTGGCAATGGAGTACTGCAGGGAGATAATTGAAGAGATTAAGAAGAGAGGTGCCACAAGAAGCGAGGTGGCTAGAATAAAGGTAGAGGTAGCCAGGAAGTACAGGCTTGATAGAATACCATCCAACTCTGAAATTCTCTCCTTCGCCAGGGAAGAGGAGAGGGAGTTTCTGCTACCTCTTCTTAAAAAGAAGCCTGTGAGAAGTCTCTCGGGCATAGCTGTTGTAGCTGTCATGGCAAAGCCTGCTCCCTGTCCAGGTGAGTGCCTCTACTGTCCAAAAGGAGAGAATGCTCCCCAGAGCTACACAGGTTTCGAGCCAGCTGCATTGAGAGCCAAGGCAAGTGGCTATGACCCCTACCTTCAGGTTAAAGACCGCCTCAAACAGCTCAAGAGCACAGGCCACAGCATAGATAAGGTAGAGCTGATAATTATGGGGGGCACCTTCCCTGCTCTTGAATGGAGCTATCAGGAGAGCTTTGTTAACTCCTGTCTGGATGCCATGAGCAACTTCCCCTACAGGGAGGAGAAGTTCTCAGATAGCACTGCTGAAGCTCAGAAGAGAAATGAAAGAGCTAAAGTGAGATGCGTTGGAATAACCTTTGAAACCAGGCCTGACTTTGCAAAGGCGGAGCATGTGAATAGAATGCTAAGCCTTGGAGCTACAAGAGTGGAGCTTGGCGTTCAGACTCTCAGCGACAGAGTTTATAGAAAAGTGAAGAGAGGTCACACCATTGAGGATGTTGTTGAAGCTACCAGGGTGCTCAAGGATGCTGGGCTTAAGGTGGGCTACCACATGATGCCAGGCTTATTCTCCTCGCCTGAGGAAGATTTAGAGATGTTCAGAGAGCTTTTCTCAAATCCTGACTTTAAGCCAGACACCTTAAAGATCTACCCGACTCTTGTTGTCAAAGGTACTGAGCTCTATGAACTCTGGAAGAAGGGTGAGTTCAGACCCTACTCAAGCGAGGAAGCAGGAGAGCTTATAGCTGAGATTAAGAGCCTCCTTCCAAAGTGGGTTAGAACAATGAGAATCCAGCGTGACATCCCTGCGAATTTAATTGAAGCAGGGGTAAAAAAAGGAGACCTGGGAGAGATCGCTCTGAGAAAGCTCAGAGAAAAGGGAAAGCACTGCAGGTGCATAAGGTGCAGAGATATAGGGCATCTCAGCTATAAGTATGGGGTTGAGACTCAGCCAGAGAACCAGAAGCTCTTGGTGGAAAGCTACTCTGCCTCTGAAGGTGAGGAGAAGTTTATAAGTATAGAAGATACCAAGGAGGATGCTCTCATTGCCTACCTGAGGCTTCGCTTCCCCTCTGAAAAAGCTGAGAGGGAAGAGGTTGAGGGCTCCGCCATTGTGAGAGAGCTGAGAGTTCTGGGTGAAGCTCTCCCTCTGGGCAAATATTCAAAAAAAGCAGAGCAGCACAGAGGCTATGGCAGGGAGCTTCTTTCAGAAGCTGAGAAGATTGCCTCTGAAGAGGGCTTTGAGAGGCTCCTTGTTATAAGTGCCATAGGCACAAGAGAGTACTACAGAAGGCTGGGTTACTCCCGCCTCGGGCCCTATATGGCAAAAAGGCTTTCATAATTATTTTTATTGCTAAGCTTTTTTCGAAAAATGTAATGCTGGGGTGGCCGAGCGGCTAAGGCGGCAGACTCAAGATCTGCTGGCTCAGTGCCATCGTGGGTTCGAGTCCCTCCCCCAGCACTATTTTACTTCTGAGGCGGTTATCAGCCCAGGACGGTGGCTTTTTTCAGGCTCTCCAATTATTTAAAAGAGTGGCAGGTTGACATGAAGGAAATTGAAGAAAAACTCGGGTTAAAGGAGCTGGTTGCCATGGGGGTCGGGGGAATGATAGGTGGTGGTATCTTCTCAGTTATTGGCATTGCAGGCGAAATTGCAGGTAATGCCACGCCCTTTGTTTTCGTTGTGGGCTCACTGGTGGCATTTTTCACCGGCTACAGCTATGTAAAGCTTGCACTGACCTTTAAGGAAGATGGGGCGAGCTACATCTACCTGAAGCACGCATTCACCGGGAAGCAGGAAATCGCAGGCTTCACCGGATGGAGTGTGATTATTGGATACATAGGCACCTTGGCTCTATATTCGTACACCTTTGGTGCCTATGGCGCTGCAATGCTTGGCTCTGAAAACAATTACACCGTGAGAACCCTCCTGGGACTGCTAATTCTTTCAGCCTTTCTTTACATCAATTTAAAGGGGGTAAAGAGCGCTGGAGAAAGCGAGGATATCCTGGTTTATCTCAAGATATTCATACTTCTGATTTTTGGGATTGCCGGGCTATTCCTGGTTAATCCTGAACACTTCAAACCCCTCTTCAACCATGGTAAAGCATCAATATTTCTGGGGGGAGCAATAGTATTTGTTGCCTTTGAGGGCTTTCAGCTTATCACAAACTCAGTCGTAGAGGCGAAAGAGCCGGAGAAAAACCTGCCCCTGGGGGTTTACCTTTCAATCGGCATAGTTTCTGTGATTTACATTCTATTAGCGATTACAGTTATGGGGGTTCTGAGCTTTGAGGAGATTTTAAGAGCAAAAGAATTTGCTGTGGCAGAGGCGATGAAGCCAATTTTTGGGGAGTACGGCTTCGCAATCGTTTCTCTGGCGGCTCTGCTTGCTACTTCATCGGCTATCAACAGCACACTCTTCGGGGCAAGCAGGATGATGGCAGATATGGCAAGAGACAAGTACTTTCCAGCTATCTTTGCCAGGAAAACAGAAAAGCTCATCCCGAAAAATGCTCTGCTATTCTTATTTATTCTCTCTGCCCTTTTCCTGATATTAGGCAGGCTTGAAGCGATAGTAGCCTTTTCAAGTATGACATTTCTGCTTGTATCTCTTGCTGTTGGAGTTGCAAACTTCAGGTTGAGGGGCGTTACCAGAGCTAACCCTAGCATTGTGCTTGCCGCTATTGCTCTAATAACAACCACGATTATCTTGATGATTATCTATCTTTTAAAACACGAAATAGGTATTCTGCTCAAAATTCTGTTCATATACATCTCTACGGCGACTGTTTTTGTTGTTTATATAATAAAAAATCGCTGAGCAAGCCTCAGGAAAAGTAAAGTATGAGCAAAAATAAAGAGCAGAATTTGTGATAGACTCATCCTCTTTCTACTCAGGCACTATATAACGTGCTCGCTTTTCATGATCTTGAGATTACCCCTGTGCTAACCCTTCACCACAAGGACTGGTCTATTGGCCTGACTTATCACACCGCCTGTCACACTGCCTATAAAGAACTTTCCAAGATGCCCCATTCCCCGTGTACTCATTACAATCAACTGGCTACCATCTTCTTCTGATTCCCTTATAATTTCCTTGATTGGGTCTCCTTTTACAACAGATATCTCTACTGAGATATTCTTTAACATATCCATGCTGGAAAGTTCCTTCAGATACTCCTCCGCATCACGTACATACTCTGAAATAAGAACTTCCTTCTCATCAGCACCAAGCCCGCTTAGAGAGGAGAAATATCTTATTGTAGACTCATTTACAACATGTAACAGCTTCAGAGATGCACCAAGTCTTTCTGCAAGGTATGCAGCAAATTTTAGAGATGTCTTTGAAGAGTCGGATTTATCTACAGGTACAAGCATTTTTTTAATCTCACCAAACCTGGATTTTGAACCAACGACCATAACTGGAACATCAGCGCCCCTTATAACTCTGTCTGCTGTACTTCCAATAGCGAGACGGCTTCCAAGCCTCAAAGAACCCATTATGATGAGGTCTGCATTGTAAGATTCACTTTCTTTTAATATTTCTTCTGATGGTTCTCCTTTTCTTAAACTAAATTCAACCTTTGTACCACCCAGTACCTCTGGATTGGCTTCGATTTCTCTTTTAATGTGCATAAGCGTCTTTTCAGCTTTCTTGTCTATCATCTCAGTAACATTTTCTAAAACAGAATGCAATGAAGTCTGAGGTTTGTCCTTTTCCAGAATAGTGGCATCAAGACTGGCAAACTCCTCCAGTTCTGTTGTGTCTATAACATAAATCACTCTAATCTCTGAGCTATCAATATGCCTAGCAAACTGAATTGCATGCCTTATAACATGCTCGGAATGTTCCGAGCCATCAGATGCTACAAGTATCCTCATATTTTACCCCCTTAGTAATCCTTCTGCGCCGCTCAGGGCATTCCTAATCATCAGAATACCCACAAATATCATAAGGATACCGAAGATTTTCTTTAGAGTTGATGTGGGCATACGCTTATTTAAACGTGTTCCTATAACAGTGCCGACAATACCACCTATCATGAGGAGGCCACCTATTATGGGGTCTACATAACCACTTGAAAAGTATGTAGCTGTACCAACTGAAGCAGAGGCAATAATCTGAGTCAGGTCTGTACCCACCGCTACCTTCATTGGTATGCCAAGGAACACAAGGCCTGGAACAAGCAGAAAGCCACCACCCACACCGAGAAGACCGGATGAGAAGCCAACTGCACCACCGAGAAGGAACACCAGTGGTAAATTAATGGTATATTCAGCAATCTTGGTCTTTCTGTGAATATGCATGGGTATCGGAATTACCATTCCTACTGGCAGAAACTTTCCAAGACTGTGCAGAGTCTTTATAATGTGTGATGGTTTTTCTGAGCTTTCCTCACTTTTCGCACTTTTTGCTATGACTTTTGAGCTGTTTTCTCCTGACTTTGATCTCACAAACTTTAGTGCAATCAATATCACAAACAAGCCAAATACTGCCTTTAATATAGTATTGGGTACCAGTTGAGCAAACTTGGCTCCCACAAAAGCCATGGAAGAACCTGAAATTATGAGTATTAAAGCCAGCTTGAGGTCTGATGAACCATACCTATAGTGCTGATAGGCGCCTGAAGCTGCGATGCCTGTGACCTGAAACAAGCTTGTACCTATTGCAGTTTTAATTGGGAGTTTGAGGTAAAGTGCTAAAAAGGGAACAATAAGAGTTCCACCACCTGCACCCAGCATTCCTGTCAGACACCCTACAAATATGCCATATCCAAATACCAGAAGGAAATTCACATCCACATTCGAAAATGTAGAATGTATTACAAAGTCCATTTGTTTCACACCACCTTACTTTTATAAACTATTTAGCAAGTATATGAGAAAAAGGCATCATTATTGATATTTTTTCCTTTATTATGTCTGTAAATCCCTTACTATCTTCTTTTGGCATAATTACAACTGGAGCTGAGCATTTTTTAATCAATTTTGGTATATCTATGCCAAAAGAAATTACACCAATTGCATTGGTTTCATTAGCAGTTCTCGATACCTCGCGTATTGGGTCACCAATTACGACCTTTTCAAAACAGTATATCCCATATTTTTTGAAAACACCTTTTAGTTCCTCAATTACAACCTTGCCTTTCTCGATAATCCCCTCTGTAATAAACTTCTTTCTTTCAGCCACGTTGAAGTACTCATCATCTGCAAGGGAGGCATTTTTTACCAGCCTGCTGTCAGTTATAAATAATATGTACGCATCTGCCCCTAACTTTCCTATCCAGGATGCAACATGGCTTGCCTGCTTAATTGCATTATCTGAAGCTCTTGTTTCTACAGCAACTATTACAACAGGATCTTCCATTTAATCACCTCAATCATCGTAATCAAAAATAATTTTTATTCTAAAGAGTATAGAGAGATGAATATATAAGTTTTTCCCAAAATAAGTTTAAATATTATTTTAAATCTTGTTGTATGTTGTTTTAATTGTTTTTTAATGTTTTTTCATAGTTATCCCAAATGAATCCAACATTCGGTTAAATTTATATTTGTATGTTAATTGTAGGAAAATAGTTGAAGAAAAGTAAAAG
>CAZCRG010000080.1:0-7995 GCA_964501105.1 Candidatus Hydrothermarchaeota archaeon
TAATCGATAATGAAACTAAATTCTTAGTTGCCACTCACTTATCTGGAGAAAGAACGATAGAGGAAGTTATCAAGCTGTTTAAACAAGCAAAAGAAGGATCTGCTGAAAGACCGAAAAGAATAGTTGTAGATGGTTTGTGGGCTTATGAGAAGGGTTTCAAGAAAGTTTTCTATAGCAGGTATAAGGAGCATAGAGTTGAATTTGTGAGAAAAGCTGGAATAAGAGCAAGAGAAACAAACAATGTTGTTGAAAGATTGCATGGAACTTTAAAGGATAGGTTAAAGCCTTTAAGAGGATTGAAAAGTGAGGAAACGGCTAAGATTTGGTTGGATGGTTGGTTTGTTTACTATAACTTCCTAAGACCTCACTTGAGCTTAAAAGGTAAAACACCTGCTGAAGCTTGCGGAATTGATTTGAAAATGGAAAACGGTTGGGAAGACTTGATAAGAGAAGCTACTTATTACCAAACCAAATTGACAAGGTTTATTTCCAGTAGTGTGGAAGCAGATGTTCGATAATTTTTATTTTTTATTTCACCAACAATAAGTTAACAGAACCTCTAGAGGTATATTTTTTAAAGGAAAATGCTGGAGGCTTAAGGCTGGATATGGAATAAAAAATGTTGTCGTGGGTTTTTCATGGAGTTTTTCTATAACATGTTCATTAAAAATGTTTAATTATGTGATTTTTATCTTTTACTTCCTTAAACTTTTTATCAACTCTGCAATTTTTGATTTAAAGGATAAAGAAAGAGACAACATTAAAACGATTCCAATATTACTGGGTAAATGGTTTACAATTTTTTTAGTGCAGTAAATATAACTGCTCATTTGATAACATTTCTGAAGTTTGGGCTACATGTTATTTTGATAACAAGCTTTGTAGCAAGTCATATAGCTATTTTAACTAAGACAGATAAAATTTCAAGAAATATTATAGATTTAGAGCCGACTCTTTCAATTCTTCTATATCTACTTTTGAAGAATGCTGTTTCACGTAATTGAAGAGGTCTAAACCCCACCTTATACAATCTTTGCTGAAACACATAAAATCTCTCTTGTAGTCGAATATACCGCTTTTGAGGAAGAATGAGATTGAAAAGAAATTGTCTGTAACTACAAATGAAAATCTAAAATTTTTATTTGAAACATAAAACTTCACATTTTCGCATTTCAATCCAAATTCAAAGTTATTTTTATAGCGCTCAAGTATCGCTTTAATAACGTCTTCTGAGACGATAATCTCAATATTTTTTCCTTCTTCTGCAAATTTTGAAAACAGATTTATGTACTGATGGAAGAAAACTGATGCATATCCGTATATCGCCTTTGAGCCCGCTAAGTTTTTCACGAATTCCTCATGGGGTAGATAGACATCCGCACATCTTTCTACAATAGAAATCTCTCTAAGTTCATAAAACCTAGCGACAAGATATTCAGGGATATCTTCTAAAATATACATGTTGATATACCTTCCAAATTCTCCAAGAAAATCCTCATGGGCTTTTATGGTACGGCATATATTCAGCATATACTCTCCTTTGGGAAGAATTGAAACTGTATCGCCTTTTTCTTTTATCAGACCTAAAGAAGACATTTTGTACAAGATCTGTGCAAGATACGATGAGGAAATCCCGATACTGTTTTTCAATTCATTTTTAGTTTTAGCGCTACCAGAAAGCTTTTCAAGAATTTCAAGAATCCTGTTAGATGAAAGTACCCGAATTATATCCCCCATAACTATTGAGATGCCATTTATAACAACTTAAAGGTTGCAGAGTCTCTGCATCAGAAAATTATTATATTACATCGTTTTAATTTAAATCAACCTCGTGTTTTGTCTTGTTATTTTCATCTTCTTCTTTCCTCCCAGTCTCCAACCACCAGCTCCTCAGAAGCTCATAAACCCGCTGCATAATCCAATCTTTCACTTGAAGCATAAGAAGGGAAAAGATTGGTAAAATTTCCTATCTCTGAAATTTCGAAATGAACCATCGGGCACTGAAGCGCTAACACTGAAGTTCATCACTTTGATAGCACGGTTTGAAATGCAAAATATTGAGGTACAAAGCGAAAAACAATGGGTTTACTTTCAACTTTGAAAGGTCGCAAAACGTTAGAAATAGGGGTACAAAACCGTTGATTTTAAGAATGTTGACTTTGCACCCCAGCGGTAAACCTATGTGCATATTTACTGTCTTTATTTTTATATCTTCTCCCACAATACTGCTGTTGTAGTTTTTAGTGCTAATGGTGGAGAAATAGATGCTCCGGTCGGGATTCGAACCCGAGTCGCCGGCTCGAAAGGCCGGCATGATTGGCCGGTCTACACTACCGGAGCAGCAGAAGTAAATTACAGCAAATAACTTATTTACTTTTCGGTTAATAATAGAGTATGATTCTAGGAACTTGTAAGAATGCTCACATGGGCAAGTGGATTGAAAAATTAAGGGATAGGCTTAACTGCTTTTCCTCAGGTGATTTGAAGCTGTGCAGCACAGGCGAAATACTCCACGACTGCTCCGGTGAGATTGCTGTTGCTCTCGAGGGTGCAATTTTCAATGCTGAAAGGCACGGGTTTAAAGATAACTCTGCTCTACCCCACATTATAGAGGAGAACCTTGCAGAAGGCTTTGAGAAGGCTGTAAGGGCTGCCCTTGAGAGTTTAGATGGTGAGTATACATTTGTGGCCTTTTATAAAGGGAAAATTGCCCTTGCCAGAGACACTGTTGGCTCGAGACCCCTTTACTATACAAAAGAAGCCTTTTCAAGTTCTAGAAATCTTTTACCTGAGGCAGAGGTTCTTAAGCCGGGTGAAATCCTATTTCTATCAGAGGGCGGAGTAAGCTCAGTTGAGATTGAGAGGTTGCCAGATAAGATTGAAGTCTCCAGTCCTGCAGTTGAACTGAGGGAAGCCCTTGTGGAGGCTGTGAAGAAGAGAGCAGCCTTTGCTGAGAGATTTGGAATACTCTATTCTGGCGGCATAGATAGTGCAGTAATTACAAAAATAGCCCTTGACCTTGGTTATAAGCCCAGGCTTTACATGGTGGGAACAGAAGGCTCCCTGGATGAACAGAGAAGCAGAGAGGCTGAAGAGCTCTTCGGTCTTGAGGTAATCTTCAGAGAGGTGAGCCTCCATGAGGTTAAGGAAGCTCTCCCTCAGGTTGTTCAGACCATTGGTACAGCTGAACCCCTTCAGGTGTCCATAGCACTTCCTCTCTATTTTGCCACTGAGAAGGCAGGGAAGAAAGGGGAGAGGTACATTTTGACTGGTCAGGGTGGAGATGAGCTTTTTGGAGGCTACTATCGATACCTGAGCTTCACCCCTGAGAAGCTTCAGGAGGAGCTTCTGAGGGACCTCCTGAATCTTCACTCAGAGAACCTTGAAAGGGACTATAGCATAGCAGCAAGAAATCAGATGGAGATTCTGAGCCCCTATCTTGATAAGAGGGTAATTCGGATAGCTATCTCACTGTCCCCTGAGATGAAGGTTTATCAGGGGAGGAGAAAAGTAGTATTGAGGGAAGTGGCAGAGCTTCTGGGCCTTCCAGAAAGTATTGTTGAGAGGGAAAAGAAGGCCATGCAGTACAGCTCGGGGATAAATAAGATCCTGGAAAAAATAGCTGGAAGGAAAAAGAGGGAATACCTCAAGAAGTATCTCATGGTTTAAATTTGATGTATATCTCTTCTCTTGTTTTCCTTATTTCAACCCAGCCCTTCTCTTTCATCTCCAGAATCTTCTTTGATAGGTAGGTCCTGCTGTAGCCTGTTACAGAAGCAAGTTCCTCGAGGCTAACCTCTTTGGGATAGAAATTTTCCAGCAGGTCTATTAGGTACTTTTCAATACGGCGCATAAGGCATCAAAAGGAATCTAAACTCCTCTGCTTATTATCCTTCCGTTTTTGTCCAGCCTCTTCGAAGAGCACCTCTCCATATCTCCCGCCTCCTCCTTCTCTTATTCTGAAGTTTCCTTTTCTGAAGGAGAGTATATAGGCTGCCACTGTTTCACCGCCTTCTTTTGCAATCTCTTCAAAGGGTGCATCTATAAGCACTGTAATTTCGCTCCCAAATTTCGAAACGAGCTTATTCCAGAGGTTCTGCACTTTCTTGGAGTAGGAATTTGTATTAACAGCACTGGCAATAATCTCAGACAGGGGAGCTATCCTTATATACCTGGGCCTGTGCTCAGGATGTCTCGGCTCGCTCCAGGTGGCAATCTCCTTTATTCTATCTTTAACTCCCTTCTTTATTCTCCCTCCACACTTACTGCACCTCCACTTTAATTTCTCAGCATCCTCCAGCTCGTATATAGCAAAGCACTTTATGCAGGCACTCCTGTGGTACTTTCCTAAGCGGGGATCAAAGCCCACATTGAGCACCACTTTTCTGCCCTTCCTGCGCTCTAAAGCCATAGCCACTTCCTTGAAGGTTATATCTTCAACTTCAAGACGATTGAACTCTCTGCCCAGCTTATTTGGCCAGGGCGAATGGGCATCGCTGTTGCTCAGAAAGGTTAAATCCTGGAGCTCTTCAATGGTGTCAGCCATGCTTGTATCTGCGCTGAGCCCCAGCTCAATAAATTTAACTTTGCTGAGGGCACTTCTGTAGCACTCCTTCAGGGAGTCGTACTCTTTGTATATACTTGTCCAGGGTACAAAGGCATGGCTTGGTCCAATAAGGCCTCCAGCCTCTGAGACAATATCTGCTATTTCTTCACCCTCAAGGCTCAGATGTGGCCTTCCATCTTTATCCAGATCTGAGGAATGTCTGGAGAACTCCTCTCTCAAGCTTTCGGCGGAGCTTACGTCCGGGAGGATAGCAAAGTGGTGAACTCTCCTTGAGTCCTCAACCTCAAGAGTTACTATAAACTTTGTTTCTCCTATAGCAAATATACCATCCTCATAGCTCTCAAGTTTTTTTATCTCTTTCAACCATTTACCATGGAGGGCATCTCCAGTGCCTACGAGATTTAGACCCTTGAGGGCAGCCTGCTTCGCTATAATGGGTAACTCCATATTCTTTGAAGTTGCACCTGAGTACCTGCTGTGGATATGAAAGTCAGCGTTAATCTGCAATGGACCACCAGAAAAAAGTTGAAGCTGTGGGACTTAAATTTAACCCATAAAGAAGGGGGTTTATAAGGGTACTAAATATCAGTACCCCCTCTCTACACCCCGGTTGCTTACGCAACAGATTCAGAAATATAACCCACTTTCTAAACCCCAATGGCTCCGCCACGGTGACAAAAATATAACACCCTTCCTCGAACCCCCACGGCTGTCGCCGTAGATTGATTGGAGATAACTGCTGGTGGTTCTTTCAAGCCTTATCCTTTATAACTCTAACCTTCAGTATTCTTCTTCCCCTCATCTTCTCAACTCTGAGCGTGGCGTTTTCAACCTTAATCTCGTCACCCACTTTTGGAATCTCACCGATTGTGTTGAAAACAAGTCCCCCTATGGTGTCAAACTCAGAGTAGTCCAGGTTGAGCTTAAGAATCTCATTCACATCTTTAATATTCATTCTGGCATCCACAATTGCTTCTTTTTCATTTATCTCAACAATTGGCGCCTCTTCTCTATCGTACTCATCCATTATCTCGCCCACAAGCTCTTCAAGAAGGTCCTCAATTGTAACCATGCCAGCAGTGCCACCATACTCGTCAACGACAATGGCTATCTGGATTTTTTTAACCTGAAATTCTCTGAGGAGGTCGTCAAGCTTTTTATTTTCTGGTATAAAAAGAGGCTCTCTCAGAATATCCACAAGCTTAACCTTTTCCCTGCCATTCATATACTTGAGAAGGTCTTTGGCATAAAGTATTCCAACTATGTTGTCAATATTGTCTTCATACACAGGAATTCTTGAATGCCCTGTTTTGAGAATAAGCTTTCTTGCGTCTTCATAGCTCTCGTCGACACTGAGGCATTTCATATCCACTCTTGGAACCATAATCTCCCTTACAGTGGTCTCACCAAACTCAAAGACGCTGGAAATCATCTCCCTCTCTTCTTTCTCTATAAAACCCTCTTCCTCACTGACTTCAACCATAAGCTTCAAGTCCTCTTCAGTGAGGTAATGGCCGAAGGTTACTTCACCGCCAAAGAACTTAACTATCCTCTTTGAAATAAAGGTTAGGAGCACTACAGCTGGATTTAAAAGTGTTACAAGAGCTAAGATAGGCTTTGCAGCTAAAAGACAGTACTTCTCAGCATTGTAGGCAGCATAGCTCTTGGGCACTATCTCGCCGAAGAGAAGCACATAGAAGGTTACTATTCCTGTTGCTATGCCAACGCCTGTGCTGCCGAAGTATTTTATGGCCATAGAGGTAGCTATGGCTGAGGCAGAGATATTCACAATATTGTTGCCCACAAGGATAGTGGATATAACCCTGTTGGGCATTTTGAGAAGTTTCAGAATGGTCTCTGCCCTAACATCGCCCTGAGAAGCCAGCTTCTTTATTTTTGGTCTTCTTAAGGATATAAAGGCTGTCTCAGAGGCAGAGAAGAAGCCCGATAGCAGCAGAAGTATTAGCAGTAAAATAATATCCATTAACAATGCATCTTGGGGCAACTTCTTTGAATCCTCCTAGAGGAACCCCTCTCTTGGTAATATAATATTTGGAGGAAAGAATATAAAAAACTTTCTGGAAGCATTTTATTTCAGGAGAACAGCATTTACATTGCCGTCCTGTCCGGGACGGGAAGTTACAATAGCGTCGCCTATCTCTGTTTCAACTACTGCCCCCTTTGTAACTATATTCCTCCTTACAAAGTGGGGATTTGCCTTATTCTCCTTAACGCTCTTTATCTGGACCTTCTTGCAGGTGTTGGTCTCGGGGTCAACAACATTGGCCCACTGAGCTTCCAGAAGTCTTACCTTTCTATTTCCTCCTCTCACCCTTATCACTTTAGCCCTTCTCTGCCCTACTTTGGTCTCAGTCTGCTCTCTTCCAAGCTCATACTTCTTCTTCTTTCTGTAGGGCTTATACCTTCCACCAGTAATTTTTCTAACTGACCTTCCTTGCCATCTTGCCATTAAAAGCCTCCATAATCTACTAAAATTAGGCTTATGAGATTTAATGAGGTAACTTCTTAAAAATATTTTGTAGCTTTACCCAGGACACGTACCATGGGTTGATATACAGGAATTGATAACCTTGTAACATATTTCTTAAGATTATATGATCAGGGTGATGCAGGGAGACATTACTGAGGTGGAGGCAGAGGCTATTGTTAATCCATCCAATAGCTATGGATTCATGGGAGGTGGTGTTGCTCTTGCCATAAGAAGAAAGGGAGGTAAAGTTATTGAGGAGGAGGCAGTGGCTAAGGCTCCTATAGCAGTTGGTTCAGCAGTGGCTACCACTGCTGGAAGGTTGAAGGCAAGGTATGTTATCCATGCCAGCACCATGGAGGAACCTGCCCAGAAGATAGGAGTTGAGAATGTAGCTCTTGCCACAAAGGCTGCTCTGAAACTTGCCTCAGAGATGAAGATTAGAACTATTGCCTTCCCAGGCATGGGGACTGGCGTCGGAGGGGTTCCTCTTGAGAAGGCAGCAGAAGCAATGCTGAGAGAGATAAGGAATCACAGGGAAGAATTTCCAGAAGAGATTATTCTTGTTGCTCTCGACAGACAGCTTTATAATGCCTTCAGAGAGGCAGTAGCTTTTTATTATCCCGATGAATCTTTATAAATATGGACAACTTCAGTTTGCAGATAGCAGAGCTTTTGTCCCTCCTTCTTATTGCAAGCATTGTGGGCGTAGCCACCAAGTATATTAAACTTCCCTACACAATAGCTCTTGTTCTTGTTGGCCTTTTGGTTGGCACTCTGAAAATTTTTCCTGAAATCCAGCTCACAGAAGAGATAATCTTCTTTATTATTCTTCCGCCCCTACTTTTTGAGGGAGCTCTTAGTATGGACATCTCCCAGCTGAGGCAGAATTTCAAACCAGTGCTGCTCCTTTCTACAGTAGGGGTCTTAATCTCAGTGG
>CAZCRG010000081.1:0-7911 GCA_964501105.1 Candidatus Hydrothermarchaeota archaeon
TTACTCTACTGTTACACTTTTAGCCAGAGCCCTTGGCTTGTCCACATTTCTTCCAAGCTTAACTGCTACATAGTAGGCAAGAAGCTGGAAGGCAGGAGCAAAGACAAAGGGTGAAAGTAGTTCACTGGTCTCAGGCAGAACAATTACTTCATCCTCCTCAACTTCACCCTGGGAGAGTATTAACACTCTTCCCTTTCTGGCCTTAACCTCCTGGATGTTGCTGAGCATTTTTGTTCTATTCTCTCCCTCAGAGGAGAGAAAGGCTACTGTATTCATATTTTCATCTATGAGTGAGATTGTGCCGTGCTTCAGCAAGCCTGAGCTCATGCCTTCGGCGTGGAGGTAGGTAATTTCCTTGAGCTTCAGGGCAGCCTCCTTGGCAGTGGGCAGATTTATTCCCTTTCCAATAAAAAGGTAGTTGTTTACATTGAAGAAGCTATCAGCCTTACTTTTAATCTCTTCCTTTCCATTCAGGACTTCTTCAACTTTCTGGGGTATAAGCTTGAGCTCTTCTTCAAGAGCTTTAACGTCTCTGCCTTTAAGCTTTGCCAGTTCTAAAGCCAGGCGGAAGAGCACAGTGAGCTGAGAGGTGTAGGTCTTTGTGGCAGCCACTGAGATTTCAATGCCTGAGCTCTGCATTATAACATGCTCGGCAAGTCTTGTTGCAGTGGAGCCTATCACATTCACTATAGCGGCAAGCTCTGCTCCCCTGGATTTGGCATAGCGCATAGCTGCTAGAGTATCATAGGTCTCGCCGCTCTGGGTTACGCCTATAACGAGAGTTTTCTCATCCACTACTGCTCTGTTTTCAAGCTCGCTGGAGTCTATTGCCACAACCAGCTTGTCGGCCAGTTTTGAAAACCAGTACTCGGCAACCTCGCAGGCATGCATACTTGTGCCTGCCCCTGTTAAATAAACCTTCTCAGCCCTCTCCAGTGCCTCTGCCAGAGCCCTTAACTCCTCTGGATAGATGTTTAAAGCTGAGTTTATTGTTGAAGGTTGCTCGTGAATTTCTTTAAGCATGAAGTGAGGATAGCCTTCCTTCATGGCAGCCTTCTCACTCCACTCTATCTCCAGAATACTCTTTTCCACCTCCTCCCCAGTTTCAAGGCTTTTGACTTTAATGCCTTCTCTTGTGATCAGAGCATATTCATTATCATCCAGAGGAATAGCCCTTTTTGAGTAGGAAAGAAAGGCTGATATGTCACTTCCTATGAAGTTCTCTCCTTCACCTAAACCTATAAGCAGAGGAGATTCCTTCCTGGCGGCTATTATCTTATCTGGTTCCTTTGAGGATATGACGAGGAGAGCATAGGTGCCTTTAATTCTTCTGAGAGCTTCAACCACAGCCCCCTCAAGGCTTTCTCTGTAGTTCTCCTCAATGAGATGAGCAACAACTTCTGTGTCTGTATCAGAGATGAAATTGTGACTCTTCTCAAGCTCTTTTCTTAGCTCCATAAAATTTGAGATTATTCCATTATGCACCACAGCTATTGTGCTGGAACAGTCCAGATGGGGATGAGCATTCTCCACAGTGACACCACCATGCGTGGCCCATCTTGTATGCCCTATGGCTATACTTCCGGGAAGTTCACTGAGCTTTATCCTCTCCTCTATCTCGTCAATCATGCCCACATCTTTTTTTACTTTAATCTCGCCATTCAGGGCTGCAATGCCGCAGGAGTCGTAACCCCTGTACTCAAGTTTTTTAAGTCCCTCAAAGACCACTTCACTTGCTTTTCCTTTGCCTATGTAACCTGCAATTCCGCACATTCTATTCCCTCAAAAGCTCACCCATTATATCAGCAAATTCAACGACTTCATTAATTTCTACCCACTCTCTCTCAGAAAGGCCCAGCTCTGGCTTTCCAGGCCCAAAAATCACAGCTTTCACTCCCTTAGAGTGAAGGTAACCAGCTGGAGAAGCCCCTCTGAAGTGGGTTAGCTCTGGCCTTCTGTACCTTTCCACAGCCTTCTGGAGTTCTTTAATAATATCTTCACTCTCGCTTAAAGAGAAACCCTTCAGTGCTTCAACAACTTCAAATTTGCATTCAAGGCCAGCCAGTGCCCTGTAGGCTTTCTTCTTCAATTCGCTCTCTTCACCTTGCTCCTCCCAGATTTCTGCAATAATTTCAGCTCTTTCCGGGAGAGACCAGGGCTTTGGAGAAGAGCTTAGTCCAATAACTTCAATGCCAAGAAGCCTCAGTCTCTCTATGGCATCAATTGCCTTATAGAGAGCATTTATTCCAAGCTCCGGGTAGGCTGAACTTCCTCCGGGAGTAAAAATTTCAATTTTGAGCTTTTCCATTCCTCTCTGGCCTATTGCTATTTTAAGTTCAGTTGGAAAGATCACTAGGGCAGAATCTGCCTTTACTTCAGGTAATTTCCTTTCACCTGCAGGAGAAATAATAATCTCCAGATTGTATCTTGAATTTTTAGGGAGATGTTGCAGAGCAGCAGCCAGAGAGCTGTTCAGCTGTGCCCCTGCACCTCTAATTATCCCCTCGCCCACCTCAAGCTCAGTCTCAGGCAGAAAGGAGAAGCTCAGAGCGAGAGTTTCTTTTCTGTCTTCTCCTCTTAGGGCGTGAATGCCATGGCTTCTTGAAACTTCAAAGCCAGATCTTTTTAGAATCCCCTCAAAATAGCTCAAAGCCTCCTGTTCTGGAAGAGAGGAAAATTCTGATAAAAACTTTATAATCTCTTTTTCCATTTATTCACCCAGGAAGCTCTGAAGCTCCTCTTTAAGGACTTTATTTACCAGCTTTCCGTCAGCTTTGCCTCTCACCTCTTTCATCACTACTCCCATGAGGGGCTTCTCGGCAGCTTCACCACGCTCTCTTATAAAATCTTTCCTTTCTTTCAAAACCTTCCTCACAATCTCTCTTAGCTCCTCTTCTCCCAGGCCCTTTAAGCCCAGGCTCTCTAGGACTGCTTCAAGCTCAGCATCAGGCTTCCCAGCCAGTGCTTTGAGCACCTCCACAACAGCCTCCTTGGCAACCTTTCCAGAGGCACAGGACCTTAGCACTTCCTCAATTTTTTCCTCAGGTATGGCTTCCACATTGAAGCCCTCTCTTTTTATTTCCTTCAGAGTGGAAAGAAGAACAGAGGCGGCAAAGCTGGCGAAGTTTTTATTACTTTCTGCCACTCTTTCAAAAATTTCTGAGTACTGGGACCTTGCCAGCTGCTCTGCAAGCTCTCTATTGAGGTTATACACCTTAGCCAGCCTTTCAGCCTTTTCTTCAATGAGCTCAGGAAGTTCAGATTTGATTTTCTGTAGTTTCTCATAGCTGATTGCCACAGGAGGAATATCTGTCTCTGGATACATTCTTGCAGCCCCGGGTAAAGGACGCATATAGGCAGTATCGCCACTTTTCTTTGCCATTCTTGTCTCTTCCAGAACGCCTTCAAAAGCTAAAAGTGCCCTATCATACACAGCTTTTAAAGCTTTTTTAGCCTTTCCTTCCCTTTCAGCTACAAGCACAAAGGCATCCTCTTTAGAGAGCTTCAGAGCCTTCCTTACTGCTTCTACCTCTTCAGCCTCAATTCCATAGCTGGGAAGCTCATCGCTGTGAAAGATTCCGCCAACCCCGGCCTTTACTCTTGCATAACCGGCAAGCTCAGGCCCAAGCCTGCCCTTGAGCAGTCCAGAGAAGCCCTTCAATTTAATACCAAGAACCTTCCCCCTGTTCTTAAGCACCTTCTTTATTATGCTGCTTTTGCAGTTATTAAAAATCTCTGTGAGGTCTTCTATTTTGAAGCTGATGTCTTCTTTTCTAACTCTTCTCTCAATCTCCTTCTTTACCTCTATAAGCTTCTTCTGCCTCTCTATCTCCTTTGTTATAATTTCAGGAATTAAATCAAGCTCCTGCACTCCCTTTATCTCCACCCTCGCTCCCTCTTCTATTGAGATGTTGATATCCTGCCTTATAGTACCTATTCCGCGCTTCACCTTGCCCGTTGCCCTTAAAATATCCCCAATCTTTCTCGCTGCCTCCTTGGCCTGCTCGGGAGTTTTAATGTCAGGCGAGGTGGTAATCTCCACAAGAGGTATGCCCAGCCTGTCCAGGCGGTAGACAACTTTTTTACCCTCCTGCCTTACCTTCCTGGCAGCTTCCTCTTCCAGGCAAATGGTTGGAATTCCAACCCTTCCCTGGGAGGTCTCAATGAAGCCGTCGAAGGCGACAATGGCAGTCCTCTGAAATCCAGAGGTATTGGAGCCGTCTATCACAAGTTTTCTCATAAAGTGAATTTCATCAACAACCTGTGCGTTTAGAAGTGCAGCTATCTCAAGAGCAACATCTATGGCTTCTTCTGTTGGCTCATGAGGAGGCTCTTCGTCCAGCTCCACAAGGCATGCATTGCTGTGGTTTACCTCATATTCATAATATCTTCCTTTGAGGAACTCCTCTAAAGCTGCCCTGTCAATCTCTCCAAGCTCGCTCTGAGTTGGTCTAAGCCTTCTTGTTACTTTAGCGTCAGCTTCTGCTTCAGTGAGCTCACTCGGACAGGAGCAAAAAAGTTTCTTTGTTGCAAGCTGCTGATGAATCTCAAAACCTATCTTTACTTCCATCTTTATGAAAGTAGATGACAATGGTATTAAAATTTTGTCTTGGGTGAGTTTAGTTTGAGCATGTTATACAAGAAGGTTAGGCTGGGATTTTTATGAGGAGTGATGATGTTAAAAAAGGCTTTGAGAGGGCGCCCCACAGAAGTCTTTTGAAAGCCACTGGAATTACTGATGAAGAGCTTGAAAAGCCCTTTATTGCTGTTGTAAATTCCTGGAATGAGTTTGTTCCAGGCCATGTGCACCTTGATAAGATTGCCAAGGCTGTCAAAGAGGGTATTCGCTTAGCAGGAGGCGTGCCCTTTGAGTTCTCAACTATAGCAATCTGCGATGGCATTGCCATGGGGCACAGTGGCATGCACTACTCTCTCCCCAGCAGAGAGGTTATAGCAGCAAGTATAGAGCTAATGGCTCAGGCTCACAGAGTTGACGCTCTTGTTTTAATTCCCACCTGTGATAAAATTGTTCCAGGGCATTTAATGGCTGCCGCAAGGCTAAATATACCTGCTATTGTTGTTACAGGCGGCCCCATGTGTCCCGGCTTTGTCAATGACAGCTATGTTGATCTGATTTCAGTTTTTGAGGGTGTAGGCGAGCTTAAGGCGGGAAAGATAACTGAGGAGGAGCTTAAAACCCTTGAAGATTTAGCATGCTCGGGCCCAGGTTCCTGCGCAGGTCTATTTACTGCCAACACTATGGCCTGTGTTACTGAAGCTCTTGGCATGTCTCTTCCCGGCTGCGCCACCTCTCATGCTGTTGATGCCAAAAAGCTGAGGATAGCCAAGGAGAGTGGAGCTAAAATAGTGGAACTTTTAAAAAGAAATATCACTCCCAGAGAGATAATGACAGAGAAGGCCTTTGAAAATGCCATAAAAATAGACCTTGCCATAGGTGGATCAACAAATACAGCTCTCCATCTGCCAGCGATAGCCAAGGAGGCTGGAGTAGAGCTTCCCCTGGAGCTCTTTGATAAGCTTTCCCGCGAAACCCCTCATCTAACCAGTCTGAGACCTGGAGGAGAGCACTTCATGCTTGACCTCGAGAGGGCAGGAGGCGTGCCTGCTGTAATGCTAAAAATTAAAGATAAGCTCAACCTTAACTGCCAGACTGTAACAGGCTACTCCCTCGGAGAGAACCTTAAAGAGGTGAAAATTGTAAATCCAAAGAAGAATAAAGAGGTTATCAGGGATCCAGAGAACCCTTACCACAGGGAAGGAGGAATTGCAGTGCTCAAGGGCAGTCTTGCTCCTGATGGGAGTGTTATTAAGCAGACTGCTGTGGCAGAGAGTATGATCAAGCATAAAGGGAAAGCAAAGGTCTTTGATAGTGAAGAGGAGGCAGTTAAAGCAATTCTTGATGGAAAGATTGAAGCTGGTGATGTCATAGTTATAAGGTATGAAGGTCCAAGAGGAGGGCCTGGAATGAGAGAGATGCTTCAAGCTACAAGTTTAATCGCCGGCTTAGGTCTCAGCGACAAAGTGGCTCTGATAACTGACGGCAGATTCTCAGGAGGCACGAGAGGTCCCTGTATAGGCCACGTGTCGCCGGAGGCAGCTGATGGTGGCCCTATTGCTTTAGTTGAAGATGGCGATATTATAGAAATTGATATCCCTCAGAGAAAGCTTGACCTTCTGGTTAGCCAGGAGGAGCTGGAAGAAAGGCGTAAAAAGCTAAAACCCTTTGCATCTAAAGTTAAGAACAGCTATCTAGAGTTTTACAGGAGTTTTGTTAGCAGCGCCAGTAGAGGTGCAGTACTCTGATGTAAACCAGATGTTATCACCAGTGAACTGAAAGATTTATATATATAGAAGTTTAAAAGTAAAATCACAGTTAATATTGGAGGTGAAGACGAATGCTGGGAAAGTTTTTTAAGGAAGAGAGAGGACAGGGAGCCATTGAGTATATTATGCTGGCTGGCGGTATAATCGTGGCAGCAATTATAATATTCGTTATATATAAACAGGCTGCCTCAGGTGCCGGAGAGAAGATAAACGAGTCAATTAAGGCAACTGCAGAGAAGGAAAGCACAAGAATTTCTGAAGAAATGGCCAAACTTTAAAGGGTTTTAACCCTCTTTTTTATTTTTATGTTTAAAAGTTTTATAAAGTCTGAGAAGGCTCAAGGAGCCCTGGAATATATACTCCTAGCAGGAGGAATAATAGTAGCTTCTATTATAATGTTTGTTCTGTATAAGCAAGCAGGGGAAAATATGGGCTGGTTTATAAATTCAACAAAAGAAGAAGTGGCTGCAAAGGAAAGTGAAAGAATATCAACAGAGATGGCGAAATTTTAATTTATACACCTGATTCTAAAAATACTGTAACTTATTAGAATATTGACTTTATCCCTTAACTCAACATCCCTGATAAAATAATAGTATGGACTTTCAAAATTTTTTATTTTTACAATTCTGCAACCTTCAGGTAGTTTAATATTATTTTTCCCCACAAGTGTGAAATTATTGCTATCTGGTACAGGGATATCATTACAATTGTCATAGGGTATAATAAATTTATCGGGCAGGAAAAGTCCCCCCAGTGGTGTGCCCCTTGGAAGAATAAGTATACTATCCCCGGTAATAAGATTTTCTTCAATAAAAGAGTGAGCACTTCTATAACTTGAACCATAGGATGCATCATTGAGATTAATAAAGGCAGAAAAAATTATAAGAGCAAAAATAAGAGATTTCAGCGCCTTTCTATTTAATTTCTGAAGAGACAGAAAGGAAAATAGTAGTATAAGAGCAAAAAGAGAAGCAAAAATTTTCATAAAATAGTAATTAATTGAATATATCCCTATAGGGAACAATAGAATTATAACTGCTTCAACAGAAAGGATTATAGCAAGTTTATGGTAATCGAACCTAATATTTGAGTCATTGAGAAGAGCAATCAGAGATACAACAAGAAATGGAAAAACTGGCAGCATATACCGCATATTCAACTCCCAACCTCCAAAGTCTCCATCAGAATAAGCTGCCATAAATATAAGAATCAGATTGAAAGAAAGAAGTTTCAAAAGAATTTTGTCTTTTCTTATAATAGGATAAACAAATCCAAGAGCTAAAACCGGAGATGACTGGAAAAGTGCCTTTTGAGCAAAAGCAGTATTATGCGAAGAAAAATCTATTGAGACAATTAGAGCAATCAAACCAGAGATAAATCTTTCAGCTTCTCTTGTTACATCAGTTGTTATAGAAGTATCACCTCCGCCCACTGAGGCAACAGAGTATATCACTCCAGGTATACTATATTTGCCCAGAAAAGTAGAACCAAAATTGAAAAAATTGTATAGAAAAGCAGGAAGTGTAAACAAAAAAAATGAAAATATCAGGACTATGCATAATC
>CAZCRG010000082.1:0-7824 GCA_964501105.1 Candidatus Hydrothermarchaeota archaeon
ACATATATCTGCTTACTTAATATAATCAAGCCGTTCTATCGCTCTATCAAACTCCTCAATGAGGTAATAGCATTCCACTCCATAATTTCTGGCATTTTTTGACATAATCCTGTCATTGGTAATCAGAATGGAGTCTGTCAATTTTGCAGTGGCAATAAAGTAGGTGTCAATTGCCCTGCAATGCATTTTCATTGCAACATTAAAAGCCATTTTGTGAATTGAAATTTCATCTAAATATTTAATTTTATCTTTTAAATTTTCAATAATCTCACTAACCAATTTTTCATTAAATTTCCTACGGAGGATTCCTACCAGTTCAATATCAAATAGAAATGGCTCGTATATTATAAAATCTGCTCCAGATATTTTGTCAAAGAACATCCTTGCTTTCCTATGCCTGTCTTCATTAAAATTTACAAGAAAATCCGTGAAAAGTGATGTATCAATTACTATCATCTTCTCTCCTCTATGAGCATCTTCGTGAGGTCAATATTGGATTTGACAATATACTTCTCAAAAACTTTTGACAGTCCTCTTGAAGTTTTTTCTTCTATACCTATTGTTATTTTTACCTTCTCTCCCTCCTTTAAATCCACTTTCTCAAGAGGCCTGAAAACTCCCTTTTCATATATAGCCTCAATTGCCTTTGCCATGATTATATATTCCCCCACAAACTCAAATAATTTTTGCTGAGTTAACATCAATCTCTCAGCTATTTTCAGAGTTATATTATACTCTACCCAGACAGTAATGTTCATTCACATTCTTATACTAACAGTTTTTTGAGGTCTAATTACTCTTATATATAAATCTCATTGTCCTTAACTTCAATCTCCAACTCCTCGAGACCTCCTGGTGCAGGGCCTGAGAGTCTCTCCCCGGTTTCAGGGCTGAAGGTGGAACCGTGACAGGGACACTCAAGATAGCCCTTTTCCTTCACAGAAGAGGCAGAAACTGGGCAGCCCATATGGGGACACTCAGCAGAGTAGGCTTTAATATTATTGTCAACAAGAAGAAGTAGAGCAGGCTTTCTCCTGAGGAGAAACTTCACATAGCCCCTGGCCTTTAGCTCCTCCAGTGTGGCAACCTTTACAGGGCCTTCTCCTGGGGGCAAAACATGCTTGGGCGCTCCAGGCTTTGTTTTCAGGGATAAAAAAAAGGAAAGACCGAGAAGCCCCGCATACATAGCAAAGAGCTTCTCAAGAAGCTCTCTTCTCGTTATGCGCATTTCAGTTCTTTTTGAAGTATATTTTGAAGGATCCCTGCTCTTTTATCTGGCCCAGAAGGGTGCAGCCTGTCTTTTTAAGAATTCCAGGTACTGCCTCTGTGGAAGCAGGATTTGTTATTATTACCTCTGCCACTTCACCTGAGTTCATCTGGGTGGCAGCCTTTTTCACCTCAAGCTGGGGCCTCGGACAAACCATACCAGAGCAGTCAACTACCCTATCAATTGTAACCTTACCAACTCCAGGAATCTCAACTTCGCTCATTTTACATCCTCCTTGGATTTGTTTTAAAAAATTTAACTTCAATATTTATATATTTTACTGAAAAAAGAGATTATATTCTATTGTGTTCAACAAAGTGAAACAAAAAAATTTTTATATTAAAAACCTCAGCTAAGCTTATGGAAAGAGCAGCCACAGGAGTGAGAGGTCTCGATGAATTACTTCAGGGAGGATTTCCCTTCCCCAGTATAATTCTCATTGCAGGTGAACCAGGGGCCGGAAAAACAACACTGTGCATGCAGACACTTTTTGAGGGGGCAAGAAGAGGGGAAGCTGGACTATACATCACTGCCATCTCAGAACCTGTGGACCAGATTCACAAGTATATGGCCAACTACAGGTTTTATGATAAGGCTCTTGTGGAGGAAGGTCTTATCAAATTCCTTGATATCTCGTCCCTTCTGATAAAGGAAGAGCACGAAGGCGGCGGGGCTAAAGCTGCTTTAAATTTTGCTCTGGACTTTATAAGGAAGAGTGGAGCCAGAAGAGTGGTTATAGACAGCATAACTCCCTTTTCCTTCACCTTCTCAGAACCCCAGAAGTACAGAAGGTTCCTCCATGAGTTCTTCACAATGCTCAAAGCCATGGAAACTCTAACCCTTCTCGTTGCAGAGTTCTCACCTGAGGAAACCACAAACCCAGAGAATTATATGGCTGATGGCGTAGTATTCCTTTACCTTCAGAAAACTGAGGTACCCAATGTCTTTAAGCCAGCCCTGCAGATAAGGAAAATGAAGGGAACTGAGCACACCAAAGATATTCTCCGCCTTGGCTTCACAAGAGAGGGACTGAGGATACTGTAGCCATGAACTATGAGGAATGGGAAGAATTCTACAGAAAAATTCTTGAGGATTTTGGATTTTCTGAAGAAGAAGATATTAGAGCAGGGGAGGTATTAAAAAGTCTACTTAAAAGTAAGCAGAGGAGCAGTCTCGAAGAACTTCAGAAGTTAATAGAAAATAGAAGGGTAAATATCTTTGGTGCAGGGCCCAGCCTTGAAAGGATTAAAGAGTTTCCAGAGGGCACAGCTATAACCTGCGACGGTGCAACAAGCTTTTTAATGGAGAGAGGAAGAGCACCTGAGATAATTGTTACTGACCTTGATGGAAAAGTTGAAGACCAGATTGAGGCTTCAAAGAAGGGAAGCCTTGCAGTAATTCATGCCCATGGTGATAACATTCCAGCCTTAAAAAAATTTGTGCCCCACTTCGAGAAGGTGATCCCCACAATGCAGGCTCAGCCTGTGCAGGGAGTTTACAACTTTGGAGGCTTTACAGATGGAGACAGGGCAGTAGCTCTTGCGTGCCACTTTAAAGCCAGAGAGGTGGTGCTCTACGGCTTCGATTTTAAGGGAAGGATAGGGAGATATTCTTTCACAAGAGATACTGAAATGAAAAGAAAGAAACTCTTATGGGCTGATAGCATAATTAGTTATCTTGTTAGTAAAGAAGAGAAAATAAGGTGGTATAATGGTTGACTATATTGTTATAGCCAACAGAGGGCAGTACAATCACAGGATTTACAGAAGAATAAAGTATCTTGGTGAAGAGGTCAAACTGGTTCAGAATACAGTAACTCCCGAGGACATTGAAAAGGAGGAGCCTCAGGGAATAATTATTGGCGGTGGCCCCTATCTTGAAGAGGTGGGCAACTCTCCCAAAATATTAAAGAGATTCTATAAAGAGATACCAATACTGGGAATATGCCTAGGGCAGCAGCTTATCGCCAGAGAATTTGGTGGGGTTGTTAAGGAGGCTGAGATTGGTGAGTATGCAGAAGCTGAGATTATAGTTGATGAAGAGAATGAGATTCTTAAGGGATTATCGCCGAGCTTTAAAGCCTGGGTATCCCATAAGGATGAGGTAACGGAGCTTCCCGAAGGCTTCAGAGCCCTAGCTCATTCAGCTACTTGCAAAATAGAAGCCATGGCTCATGAGAAGTACCCCATCTATGGTGTGCAGTTTCATCCAGAAGTTGAGCACACACCGAGGGGTGAGGAAGTATTCAAAAATTTTGTCAGAATATGTAAAAAATTTTAAATATTTGTTCTATAAACCCTGAAAGTTACCGTAAAATTTAAATATTTTTAAATGAATATTTCTTACAGGTGAAGTATATGGAGATTACAGCAGCATTGCTTTTTGTTATAATTGCTGGAGGATTTGGTACTCTTGCTCTATTTTATGGATATAAAGGATATATGGTAGGTGGAAGGGAATCAGAGCTCAAAATGTACACATATTTCTTTGCTGCAATGATATGTCTTGGTGCTTTTACTCTTCTTGATCTTCTGGTTATAGCCGGAGTTTTAAATATATCCAGTCCTTCTTCGTCCCTCGAATCTCTCAGACAGCTTCTATTAATGGTAACTTCAATATTTATAGCGTTAGCTTTTAAAGATATGTATATGTTCTTTAAGTCTTTTGAGGTATAAAGAAATGATTTCTCCTAAATCTCTTGCCCCAGAAATAACAACTTATTGCAATCTCAGCAAAATAGAGGAACTTTTAAAGGTGAATGAGAGTAGTCTTGAGGCTAAGCTTGAAGACCTCAGTCTATTAAAGTTCACAGGAATAGCAAGACACACCTTCAGAGAGGAAGGAATTTCATCTTCTCAGTATTTTATTTTTAAAGATGGAAGAATTGTTGCAATTATAAAGGAGGAAAACATCTCATCCCCATCACCGGGATACTCTTTTTTGACAAAACCTATTCTAAAAGAAGGAGCCCTTGAGGTTCTACTTGGTCCAAAAGAGAGACTTGAGAATATAGCAAAACGTCTGAATGGTAGTTCACCAGAACTTGAGATGTATAGTCACATTGAGATTCCACAGGAGGTTCAGCAACCATTCCAGGCTCCAGCTCCTGTTACAGAAGTTGAAGTATCATCACAACCCCAGATATCTTCAGCCCATATTAAACAACCAGTAGAACCAGAAAAGGAGGTAAGCTTAAACAGAGAAGAGCTTTTAAAGAAGCTCAACCTTAAAGAGCCTGATGAAGATTTTGTTGATGAAGTTTTAGAAAAATATAAAGAAGATGCTCCAGTTTCAAAGGCAAAGTGTGAGGCTGCACTGCTTACAATAAAATCAGAGATTGCCAAGGTCTTTGGTGAAAAAAAGGCAGAAAAGATTATTCAGGGAAAGATTGATACACTTGGAATTAATCCCAAGAGAGCAACCTTAAAGGAACTGGAAAAGCTTGTTGACGCCATATATAATACAACCTTCAAAAGTATGGTGGGCGGAGCAAAGGCAAAGTCTGCTTCAGAAGCCCTTAAAAAGAAAATTAAGGAGATTACCAGTTAGAGGTAGCTTCTATAACCAGGTACTCTTTCTATTAGCATTCCCTCGAGCCTTATTGGCATTAGCTTATTTGCCAGCTTCACTGCCTGCTCAAGCTTCACCTCTGACTCGGCAAATATCTCAAGGAGGGGCTCTCCAGCTTTAACCTTCTCACCCTTGCTCACATGTAAAAACACTCCAGCACCCTTATCTTTGGGAGCCCCTGCTTCTCTCGCTATACTCACTATTGCCTTGTTCGAAATATGCACCACATAGCCTGAGCCTTCACTCTTAATATACTCACTGTAGCTGCCCACCGGAACATCATCAGTGGTAATATTGGGATCTCCACCCTGAGCTTCAATAATCTCAAGCATCTTTTTATATGCCTTGCCTGAGTCAAGTATTTCCCTAGCAACCCTCTTGCCCATACCACGCTTTGCCACTCCTCCCGCCTCAAGTATAATTCCAGCTATATCTGTGGACTTCTCAATCAGACTGCTTGCCACCTTTCCAGTCTCAAGAGCCTCGAGAGCTTCCCTTGCTTCGAGAGCAGGGCCTATAGCTCTGCCTATGGGTTTATCTCCATAGGTTATGGCGCATTCTACAGAGATGCCCATCTTCTCCCCCAGCTCAATAAACTCTCTGGCATACCTCTTGGCCTCCTCCATGGTGGTAACCTTAGCCTCTGAACCCATGGGTATATCAATTGCCACAAAGTCAGCACCAACAGCATACTTCTTTGCCATCACACTGCAGAGAGCAAGATAGTGGGGATCTATAGAAAGAGGATACTCCACCTGAATAAAAATGTCATCAGCTGGAGCTAAATTAACACCGCCACCCCAGGCAATTACGCCATTTGTTTTATTTACAATACTCTCTATCTCCCCAGCATCGAAGGTGACTGGAGCAAGAACCTCCATAGTATCGGCAGTGCCAGAAGCGCTTGTTATAGCTCTTGAAGATGTCTTGGGTATTGTTAGCCCAGCGGCTGCAACTATGGGTACAATTAGAAGAGTTATCTTATTCCCTGGAACGCCACCTATGCTGTGTTTATCAAAGATGGGCTTCTGCTTTAGCTCAAGCATCTCACCATTCTCAGCCATCTTTCTTGCAAGGCAGGAGGCTTCATCCATAGTCAGGCCATTTATATAAATCCCGGTAATAAAGGCAGAAATCTCAATCTCACTTAAATTGTTGGATATAACATCCTTTACAATGGCATCCAGTTCCTTCTCATCCAGTTCAAGATTGTCCAGCTTCTTTCTTATAAAATCAACAGACTTGGGCTTTTCTGCCGGGACAACAGCCACCTCATCATCTTCTTTAAGTTTTAAAGCCTCTTTGAGGTCAAAAGGCACTGCAATTTCACCTTTTCTTACACTCTTCTGGGCGAGATTTACTATGGCAGTCTTGAAGGTATGGTCTGCATATACCCTAACTCTGTCTTTGGTGTGGAGCCCCATCTCCCTGGCATCTTCAAAGTTCATTACAATCTCATACCTGCCCTCCTTGAGGTCCAGCAACTTTACCTTAAACATCCTCTCCATAATAAATAACTCTCAGACAAGGTATTTATTTCTTTGCCTTTATTATTACTGTATCATAGGAGAAGAAAATCTCACCTTCTTCCCTCCAGAATTTGAGGCCTGTTTTATTCCTGATGAGCTCACCTTCCATAGCCTCTTTCAGCTTTTCCTTAATCTCAGTGCTGCAGGAGGCTCTATCCAGCCACTCCCTGAGGCTCTGCTTGAGAGTATGGTATCTTACATCAAGCACCTCAAAGCCCTCTTCCTCCAGCATGCTCAAAAGCTCTGACTCTGGATAGAGGTTCACATGGGAAGAATCTCTGAGCTTTTCAAGACTGTTGAGATACTCAGAACACTCCTGCCTCTCAGATGATACCCCATCGGCCAGAATAAAAGTCCCTCCCTCTGAAAGAACTCTTGCTATTTCCCTGAGGGCTCTTTCCGGCTCAGGGAAGTGGTGAAAAGAGAACCTGGTGAAGGCAGCATTGAAGCTGGAGTCCCTGAAAGGCAGAGCCTCCGCATCTCCTAAGAGGCAGTTTCTAAAGCTTCCCTGGAGCATTCCCTCCGAGATGTCAATACCAACCGCCAGTCTTACTCTGGAAGAAAGCCTTTCCAGGAGAAATCCCCTGCCGCAGGCAATATCAAGAACCTTAAACCAGTGATTTACCTCAGCCGCCTCTATGAGCATATCCAGGTGAGTCTCATCTGAGAAGCAACCTCCCGAGTACTTCTCAGCCCTGGCACTGAAGTGCTCTCTGGCTTTAATCTTCTCCTTCATTTAGAACCTCACCAGGGGTTTGCTGAGGTGGCGCATGGCGATTGGTGGAGCAGAGTAGAGCTTCTCCTCTATATCCCTCTCCAGGGGCTCAAGAACCTTTTCCTGTGCCTTAGTGCCGCACCTTCTGCATCTGTAACCTTGAGCTCTGCCTGCACTCTCCATCCGCCTTCTGCAAACAGGGCAGATAGGATTTACCATCTTATGCTTCACAAGCTCTTTAACCTGAAGCTTCTCAAGGTTTACAGTCAGCTTCCCCTTTTTAGACCTTACGCCACCATAGGCTACAACTCTGTCTCCAGGGATAAGCTTAAGTACAACCTCTCTGAAGCCCTTGGTGGGTTCAAAGGCTGCACACTGGAGCACACCTGTTTTATCTTCAATATCAAAAAATACATGCCCACCTGGAATAACCTTTGGCTTAGTTGCTACCACTCCTTCCACTATAACTGAAGAGTAAGGCTCCACCTCTGCAATACTCTCAACCTTCTTAAGGTGGGCATCAGTACCCTGATTGGTTTTGAATATCTCAATTCTGTCAATCTCCTCCTCAGACTTTACCATTTCTACTGCACTTCTCACTACGGCATCTGAAGCTCCTCTAATGCCGAAGAGCACAGGGCAGGGTGTGTGAGGAGCAATTAAAATTTTCCCTTCTGTGTAATCCACATTGTTAAAGGTGAGAGGAAAAGTTGAGGCATCCATGGTATAGATACTCTCCTGGT
>CAZCRG010000083.1:0-7695 GCA_964501105.1 Candidatus Hydrothermarchaeota archaeon
CTCATGTGCATACCCATGACATCCAATCTCATGGCCCTCATCGACAATCCTCTCAATGAGATCGGAAAACTCCTCTGCCAGTTCTGCAGTCACAAAAAAGGTTGCTTTCACACCCTTCTTTCTAAAGAGGTTTAAAAGCCCTGGGAGACCATGTTCCATACCTCTAAGGCTTTTAAGCATTGGAGGGCAATCCCTCTCAACATCAACAGTAATTAAAATTTTTCTCATTTATTACACCTGAATAAACCTCTTCTACCCTTCTAGCTATATCATCCCAGCAGTATTTTTCAATATGCTTCAGAGCCTGACATGAGAGATACTCACTCAATTCAGGCTTCTCCAGAAGTTCTTCAATATAGCTTGCTATCTCGTATTTATTCTCTGCCAGCAGTCCTGTTTTTCTGTGTTCAATTATATCAGAAACACCACTATGGTTTCTTGCAACAACCGGCAGTCCCTTTGAAAGTGCCTCCAGCACTGCTACACCAAAGGCTTCATCCTCTGAGGGAAGCACAAAAATATCAGAATTCTCCAGAAGTTTAAGTACAGTACCTCTAGGGACATTTCCAGTAAAGTAAAAGTTCTCAGAAAGTTTCATCTTCTTAACCTTATTCTCGAGTTTATCTTTTAAAGGGCCATCCCCAACCATCAGAAAGAGAAGATTTCTGTGCTTTTTTAAAAGATTTGGTGCGATCTCAACCATATCAGCAACCCTCTTTTTGGATGTCATTCTTGCCACAGTTACAATGACTTTCCTTCCCTCAATATTAAGTTTAATTTCATTCTTCTCTTCCGACTCACTATCAACACCATTGGGTATAACAACAACTCTCTTTACTCCCATGAGCTTTGACTCCTCAGCCACAGGTGAACTCACAGCTATAACAGCATCCGCATTTCTCAGGAGAATCCTCCCAGCAAGAAGCAAAAAGGGTCTCAGCAAGGAGCCACCTATAAGGGAATGATTTGTCACAACACCGGGTATGCCCAGTCTCCCTGCTGCAATTATGGAAAACATACCCATTGGGGAATCTAGGCCATGGGCATGAACTAAGTCATAACCACCTTCTTTTATAGTTGAATACAATTCCCGATAGGCATCCAGACTCAGAAAAGGGCCTATTAAAGGTTTTCCCTTTATTCTTATTACACATGCACTGCTTTTAGGAATAAAATTCCCTGAATCGCCATACTCTCTTGTAATTATATCAACAGTGTGCCCCCTCCGTACGAGGGCATCTGAAAGAGCCTTCATTGAATACTCTATCCCTCCTACTTTGGGATAGTACCAGTCGCTTACCATCGCAATACTGTATCCTGCCATATCTTTTTTCCCCCATAGTAAATAATGCACAGGGCGCCAATTGCACTGCTCAATCCGTAAGATATAAATCTCTCCAGAAGAACAACTCCAAGAGCAGGTACCGGTGGCACGTTAAACATTGCAAGAGAAGAAAACAGGCCGCTATCAACAACACCAATTCCACCAAGAGTCAAAGGCATGGACCCGAGTATAAGATAAACTATTGAGAGCAGTGCAACAATACTTAACTTTAGATGAAGGCCAAGAGCAAGAGTGACAAATTTCAGCCTGAGTATGTCAAGAATCCATACCAAGCTGGAGTAGAGAAAGGTGGGAACCATAGCCCCCCTAAGGTCACTATAGTATTTCCTCAAACTTTCTATTATTGTACCAATAGCTGAGTTAATCAGACGGTAACCGACTATAAAAAGAATAACAAAAATTAGTATAAATAGAGCAACATTTACCACACTACTATTAATATCTGAAATTAAAGGTGATATAATTACAATGTGAGAATATAATACATAAGATACAAGAATAGCTACTGGAATAGCCTCAATTATTCTTTCATATACAATTGATATAACTGCATGGGAGAACCTTACACCAAATCTCTCATTTATCCACACAACTCTCAGGGGTTCTCCTCCCATCCTGTTGGCGGGCGTAAAATTGTTTATAAAGATAGCACCAAAGAGCACAGGTATAAGGGGTGTAGTTCTGACTCTATAACCAAGTGAAGTAAGGACTATTTTCCATCTTCTAGCAAAAAGAAATACACTCAGTATATAAAGCAGAAAGGCATAAATAAAAAAACTCAGATCTGCCTCTTTTAAGTATCCAGGAAGAACCGCAAAAGAGGATATCAGCAGACCTCTTTTAATATAGATGGACACAGCTAACAAAAGAATCACAAAAATCCTGACCGCCCTGAAAAACACTCCTAATGTATATCTCAAATTTAACATTTCTTGACTCTCCACAAACCTCAAGATAAATCTTTGGAAGAGTGTTATGCCACAATCTCTTTTAAAGCCAGTGCTGTAGCTTCAAGCTCCTCCTCAGCAGTATCTCTTCCAAAGGCAAAGAGCAGGGCACCTCTTGAGAGAGAGGAAGGCAGCCCAATAGCTTCAAGCACATGGCTCGCCTTTGAAGCTCTTGTGATGCAGGGTGAACCAGAGCTGACAATTATTCCCTTTTCACTGAGCTTTGAAGCAACCACATCCCCTTCTACACCCGGGATGCAGATATGAACATAGTTTGGGAGAACCTCCTCAGGGTGTCCATTTATCTTAATATCAGGCACAGCCTTCTCAAGCAGCGAGATGAACTTCTCCCTCAGCTTCCAGTATCTCTCAAGATTTTTATCCATATCTCTGGCTGCAATCTCTGCTGCCTTGCCCAGGCCAGCTATAGCAGGGACATTTTCTGTTCCTGCTCTTATCCCGGATTCCTGAATGCCACCCTCAATAAGAGGCATTATCCTTGTTCCTCTTGCCACAAAAAGGGCTCCTGCACCTTTAGGCCCATAGAAATGGTGGGCAGTAAGAGAGAGAAGGCTGACACCAAGCTCTTCCACATCTATTGGGTAGTTGCCAGCACTGGCAAGAGCATCAACATGAAATACAATATCTCTTTCCTCAGCTATTTCAGCAATCTCAGCAACTGGCTGGAGAGTTCCCACCTCGTGGTTGGCATGCTGCACAGAAATTAAAACTGTGTCATCTCTCAGGGCACTTTCAACTTCCTCCGGGTCAACTCTTCCATAACTGTCAACTTTAACTCTTGTGACCTGGAAGCCCTCCCTCTGAAGACTCATAACAGGGTGCTGCACAGAGAGATGCTCCACAGCAGATATAACTATGTGCCTGCCTCTGTGCCTGTTAGCCATAGCTGCGCCCTTTATAGCAAGATTATTGGCTTCAGTTCCCCCTGAGGTGAAGATAAGCTCAGAGGGACTTGAATTTAGAAGCTCAGAGAGACACTCTCTCGCTCTGTCGAGAGCCTTTCTTGCCTCAAGGCCGAGAGGGTGAAGATTGGAGGGGTTGCCAAACTTCTCTTTAAGGTAGGGGAGCATCTCCTCAAGAACCTCAGGTGCCATAGGGGTTGTGGATGAGCAGTCGAGATATATCATTGCCATACCTCCAAAAATTATCTTACTAATATATTTAAATATAGTCTGTATAATTAACCTTATGGAACTCCTTCATGCCCTGGCTCTGGGGGCTCTTCAGGGGCTGGCTGAATGGTTACCCATAAGCAGTTCTGCCCAGACCTTTTTGGCCATGGTGGCTCTTATCAAGCTCAAGCCCGAAGAAGCCCTAAGCCTGGCCTTCTTTCTCCATGGAGGCAGCCTTTTTGCTGTGGTTATCTATTTCAGGAGAGAGCTTCTTGATATTCTAAAGGCCTTCAGAAATAGAGAGTGGCTCACCTTTAAATTCTCCACAAAAAGCTCCTCCCTGGCCTCCTTTCTCTTCTTCTCCACTCTAAGCACTGCCCTTTTTGGCCTTCCCACCTACTTCTTTCTCAAAGAAGCTCTGGTCAATTATGCCTCAAAGGCAAATCTACTGGTGGGAGTATCTCTTGTTGCCACCGGGCTACTGCTGCGCTTCTCCAGAAATGAGAAAAGTAGAAGAAAGGCTGAGGGCAGTACCCTTAAAGATATGCTTATTGCAGGCGCTGCCCAGGGAATAGCTGTAATCCCGGGCATCTCCAGGTCTGGAATAACTGTTGCTGCCTTAATTTTGAGGGGTTACCATCAGGAAGAGGCTCTCAAAATATCCTTTTTAATGGCAGTCCCTGCTATAGCTGGTGCAACAGTGCTGGAGAGTTTTGAAGGGGTGGCTGAGAACCTCTCTCCCGAGCTTTTGCTGGCTGGAGTCTTTGCTTCCTTCCTTTTCAGCCTTGCTGGCGTTAAGTTTCTTCTTGAGGCATCAAGAAGGCTGCCCTTCGATTACTTCTGCCTTCTCTTTGGTTTTGCAGCAATTATCTTCAGCCTTTAGGGATGCCCATGAACTACCACTTGATTCTAACCCACAGGTGCAACCTGAGCTGCAGCTACTGTGGCGGCACAAGGGATGTTGAGCCCCAGGAGGTAAGCTACAGCCCTGAAGCATTAAAAGAGTTTCTGGAAAAGGATTCAAAGCCTGTTCTGGCCTTCTATGGCGGCGAACCTCTGCTCAGGCTGGACTATATTGAGAAGGTGATGGAGAACCTTGAAGCAACCTTTGTTATCCAGACCAATGGATTACTTCTCCACAAACTCAAACCTGAGCTTTTAAAGAAGTTTCATACCATTCTTATATCAATAGATGGAGGAGAAGAGGTAACAGACAAACATAGAGGTAGAGGGGTTTACAGAAGGATAAGGGAGAATATGAGAATTATAAGGGAAAGGGGATTTGAAGGTGATCTTATAGCAAGAATGACAGTCTCTAAAGATGCTGACATCTATAGAGATGTGACCCATCTCCTGAATCTTGAGAACCCTGGCTTTGACCATGTCCACTGGCAGCTGGACTTTGAAATGTTCTGGGAGGGTAATGAAGAGGAGACTCTGGAAAGGTGGCTAAAAGAAAGCTACAACCCGGGGATTACAAAACTTGTGAAGCTCTGGGTAGAGGAGATGAGAAACTCAAGAGTTCTCGGCATGGTACCCTTTCTAGGCATTATGGGTTCACTACTCAGAGGAGAAAGCTCAAAGCTGAGGTGCGGCTCTGGTGAATACTTCTTCGCCATTGGTACTGATGGCACAATATCCTACTGTCCTGTGGTATCTGAGTACAGCTTTGCCAGAGTTGGAAGTATATTTGAGGGGCCTGAGAGTATTAAAAAGGTGAGTGTAGGCGAGCCCTGTACAGGCTGCGAAGTCTTTGAGGTCTGCGGTGGCAGATGCCTCTTTGTGAATAAATTTAAACACTGGCTTGGAGAGGAGAATTTCTCAAGGATATGCAGAAGTGTTAAGCATCTCATAAGCCAGCTTGAAAGGGTAAAGCCGGAGATTGAGAAGCTTATTGAAGATGGAATTATAAGCAGAGAAGATTTCAACTATCCTGAGATAAATGCTGGCTGCGAGATTATCCCCTAGAGCTTTTCAACAGTAATTTTAAGCACACCTGAGCTGAGAGAGGAATCTGTCACCACTGCCTCTTCTCCAACCTCAACCTCTGCAAAATAAATCTTCCTCCTGCCCTTTCCAGTGATTTCAAGAAGACTACCTCGCCTGACAATCTCCACATTTTCAATATTTTCCACTTCAGGCATTTTCATTAGAATCTCTTCAGTCATTCCATAGGGATGCCTTTCAACTTCAGCCTCAATAAACTCCATCTCGTGACTCTGTTCTTTATCAATATCAAGATTCTCCCTCACAAAATCAGGTATAGGCAGGTCTTTAAGCACATCCTCCAGGTCTTTAATATCCCCAGTTTTAATAATGGGCTTTTTGTCACCGCCCATATTTACTGAGATAAAAAAGCCCCTAACCTGAGATGAATCCATCTTTTTTGTGAGCTCTTCAAAATTAGGTGCAGCATCGCCCATAAAGCTCTCCATAACCTTTTTAATCTCCTCAGAAATTTCACTGAAAGAAGGCATGAGAAGGAAGGGTGTAAGATCTGAGCCGCAGGCTGAGCACCTAGTTTCTCTTTCAACTAGCTTTCTGCCGCAGAAAGGACAGTATTTAATTTCCATTATAACCACTGAATCTATCGGGAAAATTCCCCAAAATAAAAAAAGTTAAAAAAAAGTTAAAATCAGGCGAATACTCTCAGTTCACCTCTAATGTTTTCCAGCATTTCTTTTAGCTGCCTCTCTCTTTCCTCTCTATCAATCAGAGGGTAAATCTCTGTGTGCATATACTGTGAAGCAGGAGCAAAGTTTATTATCCTGTTGAGTTCCTCCAGGGAGTCAACCTCAAAAATTCCAAAACCTCCCCTTAAGCCTGCAAAGGCACCTTCCTCAATTATTTTACCTCTCTCTCTAAGTTCTCTGAAGTAATTCATATGTTTTAATATACTGTCTATCATCTCTCCTGCTGGAGCCGTCCCCACCACATCATCTTTCGGACTTTGAATCACAAGAAATCTCATATCCATACCCCATTAATATTATATCTCCAATCACACATAAAGTTTTTGGACAAGCATTAACTTTATATTACAATTCAATCCTCTCATTTATCTCCTCAATTAGCTTCCTTGCAATATGCTCTGAAATTATTCCCCTAACCATTGCTCTGTGGACAGCACTCCTCTGTGCCAGTAAAACTCTGCGCTTCACCTTGGCCTTCTCCTGAAGCTTTATCACATCCTCTCTCGTAAGAATAGCAATTTCCTTTGAGAGCCTATCAGCTTCACCTTCCAGCTCTGCTCTAATTTTCTTAGCAATTTCATCAGCTATTTCACCAGATTCAAGAAGCTTTCTTATCTCCCTTATGCCCTCCTTTACAGCAATAGCTCTTCCCAGCTTTTCTTCATAGTCTTCCACAACAGGCTCCCTTCTAATAATAGAAGACCTCTTAATAAATAACTCAACACTCAGCCCCTGTACAACCAGAGAAAAAAGCACCACACCGAAGGTCATACTTGCTATTAAATCCCTACCAGCAATATGTTCCTCAGCCAGACCCAAAGCTAAAGCCACAGGTATGGTGCCATGAAGGCCACCCCAGAAGATAACATGCTGCCAGAGAATAGGTATCTTTGGTTTCAGCCTCAGGTTAACCAGATTTATTATCGGGTAAACTGCCAGAGCTCTTGAAATAACTGAAAGACTCACAGCTATGGCTATCTCTCTGGAGTAGGCTGTAAGCTTATCAATATGAATGTCCAGCCCTATGATGAGAAAAACGAGAGAGTTCACAAGAAAAACTGCAAACTCCCAGAAGGTTAGAAGAGTCAGCCTTGTTGTGGGCGACATGGAGAAAGCCTTGCCGTAGTTGCCCATTATCAGCCCAGCTGAGACCACTGCAATTACTCCAGAGGTGTGAAGAGTCTCTGCAATCAGAAAGGATGAAAAGGCTAGAATAAGAGTGAGAGTTACCTCAATGAGATGATCATCAATATACCTGTGAATTTTGTAGGCAATATAGCCAAGGCCGAGACCAACAGCTGACCTCCCAGCACCACAAAGAAGAATTTTATTATCCCTGAAAGCAGATCAAAGCTGCCCTGCTTAACCATTTCCAGAAGGAGGGCAAAGAGCACAATACCAGTGCCGTCGTTGAATATACTTTCGCCCTCCACAATTGTAGAAAGCCTCTTTGGCACTCCAAGAGCTTTAAAGGTGGCAAGAACAGACACAGGGTCAGTGGGAGTTACCATAGCTCCAAAGAGAAGAGCTATGGGTAGAGAAATACCAAGAAAATAGTGGAGGGAAAAGCCTATAAT
>CAZCRG010000084.1:0-2198 GCA_964501105.1 Candidatus Hydrothermarchaeota archaeon
AGAGGCAGATAGATGAGGTCAGAGCAAGAGTTGCAGCCCTGGAGGCTCAGCAGGTTCAAATTTAGCCAGGGTTTTCTTTATTTTTATCAGATCCCTTTAGTTTGTCGAGTTTTCTGGCGAGTTCTATATAGTTATCCGTAGCTGGCTTAATACCATAAACTAATAAAATTAAAATAACCATGACGAGTAAAATAAGATAACCATAAAACACTATTTTATTCGAGTTCATTAGCTCTGAAAAATTAAACATGGTGCCTACCATTAGTGTAAAAACCATACCAGAATAGCCCCCGATGATTATCTTTTGAATTTCCATATTTGCTTTTATCTCCTCCTCTCCCATATCTTTTTCTTGTTCTTCTTTCTCAGTTAATTATTTCCCGGTAAATGACCTTTTGGCCAACTCCCTGAGTGCAATCAGTATGTCCGGATCCTCTGCCAGTAATCTCTGCAGCTTCAGTATAGCTTCCTGCTCCTTCTCGTGTGTTGTCTTTTCGTCGAGAGCCTCGCCGCAGTGGTAGCAGCGCTCGTAGTGTTGTGGGTTCACACGCCTGCACACGGGGCACCGCTTGAGCTTGAATGTCTCCTCATCTTTCTCTTCAACTTCAATGCCTGATATTTTCTTGACCTTATTCCCAACAGCTCTTCCTGAGAGGTGTACATAGATCTGAGGCATTGGTGAGCCTTTCTCCCAGCCGAAGTATTCGTCCATCTGGGCATCGGTAAGATGCTGTGCAAGTTCTGTTGCTCTGACATGCCGGAGGAGGTATGCCCACACTCTATCAAGGCTCAGTCCGTATATTTTTTGTGCACGCTCACTAACCTCTTTCATGATCTTTTCGAAGCGCTTATATTTGATGTAGTCCTGCTCAGATTTTGCACGCAGGTGGACCCACATGGGTGAAAAGGGGTTGTGCTTGAAGGGGTGATGTTCTATCCACTGTAGGAGGAATGGTGTCCCCCAGATGAAGTCCACACGCCGTGTGCCCTTGTAGCCACGCACAATCGCCCAGGAGGTGCCGTCCTTTTCCACATGCACATCTCCAACTCGCATGTAGAGCAGTTCATCTGGACGTAGCCCGTCGCAGAGGCATGCTACCATCGCTTTGTCTCTTAGATATTTCGCAGACTCTATGAGCCAGATACGCTCCTCAACTGTGAGCAGGCGTATGCGGGGAGTCCTGAATTTCTTCGGTACGCCTGTTCTGATCCATGCCACCTTTTTCGGTGGGATGCCATCCTCTCCTTCAAGAAGGGTGTAGAGAAGTTTGAGAGCCTGCTTGTAGTCTCTGCGTGTTTTTGCTCTGATCTTCCCATTAGGTAGGTCGTCGGGATAGTTTGACCGAATGATGCTGACAAGGCGCTTAATGTCTTTTTTCGTTGCCTCGGTGAAGTCTTTCTCCAGCCATTCCCCGAGAAAGCGCCATTGTTGGAGGTACTTCCTCAATCTCGCCTTTGAGCAGCTAAGCTCATCTTTGAGAGAGAGTATAATCTCTTTGTTCTTCGGGGTGAGCTTGGGACTGCTCTCAACAAGCTGAATCGCTCGCTGGAGGGCACTGTCATCGTCGCGGATCTTTATCTCTATCCGCAAAGCAGACCCTCCACAAAAAGAGTGTGCTGCACAGGCGTAGCAAGCAGAAGCGTCTTTGAGAGTGCTGAAAAAGTAGAGTGCCAAGAGAAATAAGGAGGGGGTGTGGTCGTATCGACCACGCTGATAGCGGGGGGTCGATTTGAACGACCGATCTCCGGGTTATGAGCCCGGCGGGATGGACCTGGCTACCCCACCCCGCTTTAGAACCCGTTGGGTAGCCAGAAACTATAGAAAACTTTCCCGAGTGCAGTGTTTTTGAAATTGTTACGGGGTTCAGAAGTAAAAGAATATATAGGGGCAGAACAAGTATTTAATAAGGGTGGAGAAATGAAGCTTTGGTTTTTGCTGCTGACTTTAATCTTTGTTGCACCTTCTGTTCATGCCCTTGATGAAATTATACTTATTGACTCTCCCCAGAGAGTAGCAGAGCTTAAAGTTTATTCCTATGAGGAGGGATACAAAAAAGGAGATACTCTCGGCCTTAAGGAGAAGTACACCCTCACTTATTATAAGAGCAGCAACTTCATAGCAGGTGATATAAATGGTGATGGCAGGGATGAGATTCTCTCCATAGAAGATGGTGTTTCAGGTGTTGACCTCATAGTTC
>CAZCRG010000084.1:2298-7587 GCA_964501105.1 Candidatus Hydrothermarchaeota archaeon
TAAAGGAGATAGCAAAGCTGCACTACTACAAGAGCGATGGCAACTTCATAGCAGGTGATATAAATGGTGATGGTAGGGATGAGATTCTCTCCATAGAAGATGGTGTTTCAGGTGTTGACCTCATAGTTCTCTCCTACGAGGAGGGTTATACTCTTGGGGATACCACAGGGTTAAAGGAGATAGCAAAGCTGCACTACTACAAGAGCGATGGCAACTTCATAGCAGGCGATATAAATGGTGATGGCAGGGACGAGATTCTCTCCATAGAAGATGGTGTTTCAGGTGTTGACCTTCGTGTTTTCTCCTACGAGGAAGGTTATAAACTTGGAGATACCACGGGATTGAAAGAGATTGCAAAACTGCACTACTATAAAGAAGTTGAAGGCTTTCTCCTCGGTGATATTGATGAACTGCTCGAAATAGTCAATTACAGCCCAGAAGCAGATGTAACTCTTAAAGCTGGTGAAGAGCAGCTCTTTGAAGTTGAAGTTATATCCTCTGACGAGAAGCTCCTTGAGCTTAACTGGTTTGTTGATGGAGATCTCAAGGGCACTGGCAGGGAGTTTATTTTTAAATCTGAGGAGCCTGGTGATTTTGTTATTAAGCTCACAGCCTCAGACTCAAGGTTAAGCAAAAGTATAGAGTGGAATATTGGAGTTGAAGCTTATGAGAAGATGCCAGAAGAGAAGCCTGAAGAGGAGGAAAAATTTGTTCCTGAGGAAAAGGAGATTGAAAATCTCCTGCCTGTGCTGAAAATTAACTCGCCAGAAGAGGGAGAGGTCATTTCAGGGAAATATAATATAAAGTGGGAGGCTTATGATCCTGAAGGAGAACCTCTTGAAATTACTATAAAAATCTCAGGAAAAACTTTCTACATTGAAAATACGGGTAACTTTATACTGGATACTGAAGAATTTGACAATGGGAAGTACTACCTGCAAATTCAGGCTGGTGATGGTGAAAATACAATAACTTCAGGAGTCAGTGTGGTTATAAACAATCCAGAAAAGCCAGTTATTACTGAGGGAGAGATTAAAGAGGAAACTGTTAGAATATTTGGAATTAGTCCTGCGGTACTCCTCATATCCTTCCTTTTAATATCCCTCTCCTTCCTTGTAATATACATTATCTGGATTTCTGGTCTACTTGAGAAAAAACCCCGGGAGGAGCTTGAGGAGCTATAGTTTAACTTCCTGAGCTTCTCCTCTGTTAATAAGAGCTCTTGCATTTGGTTCTGGCAGAGTTACAATATCTTCAGCCTTAAAGTCTCCATATATCTTTCCGTCTATACCAACTATGGCAGGGAGGTCTCCCAGAATCCTGACAGTTATATAGGATAATTCTTCATAGACTGATTTATCTCTTTCCTCAGTGCTATCAGAGTAGCTCTTTGTATCTTCTTTTTCAAAAATAAAATTGAGCACTTTCTCCCTGCTATCTTTGAGAATATTAATAATCTGTCTCATCAACTCTACTTCTTCTGGAGTCATATTGTCGTACTCTATTTCTTCTCCAGACTTCACAAAATATAGTGCATTGGTAACTATTTTTCGCTCTCTGGTTTCATATAAATCCTGAGCCAGACTTTTTATATTCTCAAGTTCTTGTAAAATTACAGACACTTTTGAAACATCGTCATCCTTCAGTTCATAGTATAAATTATATTTTCTCTGAATAAGCTCCTTTACTTCACTATAGAAATTATCCCCTAAGTCCTGCAGATAGGGGCTTACTTTCTCTCTTCTATGGATATCAATTAAGTCCTTTGTGCGCATATTACCTGTAGTAGGTTTTTATCTGCTCTATTCCCCACTTCTCCAGGGCAAGCTTGAGCTCTTTATGCTCCTCAGCATACTCCTTGAGGGGTATGCCCTTCATTACCGCATCCACTGCCTGACGCATGGCTCTGGCTCCAGCCCTTGTGCCAAGAGGATGGCCATGAATTCCTCCACCAGCCTGAATTATTATATCCTTGCCTCCAGCAGAAACATTGCCCTCTATATATCCGGGGTGTACACCACCAGAGCATACAGGAAAAACAGGCTTAAGGTTGCCCCAGGGTTCTCTTAGAGCATTATAGTTCTCTTTTATTCCCTCTTTTTCCATTTTACCCATAGCACATCCTGCATGGAGCTGGTCACCTCCTGCCATACGTACAAGTTTAGAAAAAACAAGCATACTTATTCCATGATTTTTATTTCTTGTAATGGCACCATGCATTGTTCTGTGTACATGAATTGGAAGCTTGAAATTCTCTCTTAAAGTAACCAGAGCTGAGAAACCTGCTGTTAGAAAGTCAATCATAAGAGCTTTTGCTCCATTATCTACAGCAAGCTGGGCACTGTCTATTATATTATCACTTGTAACATTGGGGGCATAAAGGCAGGGCTGGGAGGTCTCTTCTTTTGCTCTGTCCAGGGCTTCCATAGTCTTTGAAACTCTTTCTTCTAAGGGACAGAAACTCTGATTAACAAGAGTTTCATCATCTTTTATAAAGTCAACTCCCCCACAGGCTGCCTCATAGGCTACCTCTGCAAACTTCTCAGGTGGTAAACCTATCTTGGGCTTTATTATTGTACCTATATGGGGTCTGCCTGATTTTTGAGTATTTAGAATCTTCCTGACTCCCTGGATACCAAATCTGGGACCTTTAAATTTGTCCAGTATTTCTTCTGGAAACTCAACATCCAGGAGTCTTACGGCTTTAACCTCCCTTAGTCCAAAAAGATTTCCAGCTACAACACTGAGAATATTTGAAATCCCCCCAATATCAAGACTGAAATCTACTACTGGGAATGATATCTCAACTCTCCCTGTTTCTATGTCAGACTCAATAACTCTGGCGCCATACTTTTTATGAATTTCTCTGTCTGCTGTGCTAACCTCTGTCCATGTACCTGTACTCTGTTCCATCGCTATTGCCTTTGCGGCAGATTTAAAGTTGTCGGCTTCAACATAATATGTGGCAATTACTTCTCCCATAATATAAAAAAAGAAAACAGTTATATATATATCTACGCTTATAATCTTCTCAGGGATTAAAGTGACAGGAGGTTCTTACCCCATTGACAATATTGTTAAAGAAGCCAGGGAGTTAAAGGATAGCTGGTATTCTATTCTTGGTTTGATAGATAGTCTGGCAAATTTCTCATCTGCAAATGATATGGGCTTTATACAGGTGTTAAAGCGCTCCCATTCAAAATCAAAGTCTCTTGAGGATAAACTGAACTCTCTAATTCTTGTTTTCAAAAAATATAGTCCAGAACTTAAAGATGAAGTTGATGGGAAGATTAAGCCCATACTTTCAAGTATAAGAGAACTTGAAGAAGCTTTTAATGATGAGATTGCAAATCACAAACGCTATAGGGAGATTCAGGAAAATATTTCTAAAATAAAAAAAGAACTTGAAGAAATTAAAAAGGAACACAAAGAGGTGGAAGCTAAAGTCGGGCTAATATGTGGAAAATTCTTCAATAGAAAAAATGAATACAAGATAGCTCTTGATAGGATTAAATCAACTCTAAATTCAGAACTTGGAGAACTAAAGAAAAATTTTATTGAAAGGGTAGAAAATATAGCTGAAGGTTGTGTTGTACTAAAAGCTGGAGAGGAAATTTCGCACAATGAGCTTTTTTCTCTGATTGTAAAAGACACTATTTCTATTGACGCTTTACATCTTAAAGAAAAGAATCCAAGAAGAAAATTCTTCGGTTTGTTTAGAACAGGTGATATTGAGCCAAAAGAGAAGCTTGTAGTTTTGAAATACTTATGTGAGGAGATAGCAGAAAAGGCTAGGATAATAAAAGAGAGACACAGAGCCGAGGCTGAGGAGGTGAGAGTCGCATTTGCTGACCTGGATTCACTGGAGAAAGCCTGTAGTGATATTGATAACAGGAGGAAAGAGATTGAAAGTTATATGATTGAGCTAAAAGAGAAACTTTTTAATCTTGAGAAAGAACTCCCTGATGACTATGAGGATTTCAATCACATTATAGAAGTAAAAACAAACCTATCAGAAATATTTTCCAAGGGCGACAATGCCATCATGGAATTCATTGATTTTATTGAAAATAGTATGGAGGATGTGGTGCTGGAAACAAATCCTGAAAAAAGGAGACTTAGGATGAAAATAAAAGAACTGGAAAAAAAAGTAGAAGAGTATGAAAAGGAAATTAGCTCCCTTAAAGAGAAACTGAATAGGTATGAAGCCAGTAAAAAAGAAATTGAGGAAGAACTCTTATCCACTAAATCTGAACTTGAAAAGATTAAGTTGGAGAAAGATTTTCTGGAAAAAAAGCAAAGAGAAATTGAGGAGGAGTATTTTGAATACAAAAAAGTAAAAGAGAGAGAGATAGAAAATCTAAAAGAGGAAATTAAAAAACTTGAAGAAGAAAAATCTGACTTAATAAAGGAGAGAGATTTTAAAACCAAACGTATAATAGAACTTGAGGAAAAAATCGATGAAATAAAAGAAAAACTCAAAAGTAACGTTGAGGACTTATTTAAGGGGGTTGAATAATGAAATTTCTCTCAGAAGAGGAACTTATAAAAAGAGGGGAAGAACTGAGAAAAAGCTGGTTTGGATTATATAATTCAATTGAGGCTCTTGATAGATTCAGGGATGCCTTTGATAAAGAGTATGAGGATTATCTTATCGAGTTGAAGAAAAGAACAAAGAAGGAGGAGAAACTTCTAAGTGTTGTAAGAGATTCTGCTATGAAAATTTTTAAGGATAAGAGACAGGATTTTGAAAATCTTTCAGCGCCTGTAAAAGAATCTCTCTCAACACTTGAATCATCTATCGCTGAGAGTATTGATAATTTAAGGAGATATATTGAAGCGAGTCCAGAACTTGAGAAAGTGGAAAATGAACTTTTACAAAGGGAGAACAGGCTCAAAGATCTCGAAAAGCTTGAAAGCAAAACATGTAAAGAGTATAAGGAAAATTATGACAAATATCAGAAAAAGATAATGAGTATAAGGGATAAAACATCAGATAAATTAATTCAAATAAGAGATAATTTCATATCTGAGGTTGAGGAAATTTTTAATGGTTATGAACTTCTGGATGGGAGGGGTAAAAAGCTCAGCCTTGACCTGCTTTTTCAAAATCTTATTAAAGACCCTGGTTATTATGGTGAAGTGACTATCTCCTCAAAAGGCTTATTCAAACGCAAATCAGACCTTGCAGCCAGGACAAGAGGTCTTAAGATTAACGCAGAAGAAGCCAAGGAAAAAATAATGCCTCTACAGGAAGAAGAAACGAAGGAAATTGACGAGATTGATACC
>CAZCRG010000085.1:0-7567 GCA_964501105.1 Candidatus Hydrothermarchaeota archaeon
GTGCCCGAAAGGAAAGAACCGTAAGAATCAGACTATTGTAGGATTGAAAGACTCTTCACTTATTATATAGAACAGAATAGTAGAATGTAAGAATCAGATCTCTTGGGGATATCAATACTCAGTGCTCAGATATCTCCACCCACTTATCTTTGCCCTCCCAAAGGCGGACTCTAAGGGGATAATCGAACTCCTCCTTCAACTTTTCGAAGATAAACTCCAGGATATTTTCAGCGCTGGGATAGGTTAAAAGCTCATTCAGGGGACGGTGGTCAAGCTCGGCAATAACCTTCCTTACCTTCATTTTAACGTCGTGGAAGTCCATTATCATCTTGCCATCTTTCTTCTCCCCCTCTATTATGACCTCTACTTTATATGTGTGACCGTGCATTTTGCCACAGCTATAATGTTCTGGGAGATAATGAGCAGCATCAAAATACTCCACTACACCTAAACGCATTGCTTCACCTCATAGCAGGTTCAGAAACTTATGAGTTTGAGGAATAATCCTAACCTCAACAAGCTCTGAAAGCTCCTCCTGCAGCTTTAAAAGCTCTTTCTGGGGTAGTGCTTTTGAAAGAGGAGTTACCGGCTGGAGAACAGCAAGAGAGATATAATCCTTTATGGCTTCAAGGTTCTCATAAATCTCCTCTTTATCAGCCTCTCTGCTAAAGACAATTTTGGCGAAGGTGTACCTCTCCCTTGAATTTCTCAGGATCTTGAAGGATTTTATTGTTCTTTCTCTAATTTCCTGATAATCCTCCTTTTTTAAAGCAAAACTCAGCTTGAAGTCTCCTGCCACAAATTTAACCTTGTTCTTTATTATGTCTGCTTTCTCGGGGAGAGTCATATTGGTCTCAAGGTAAAGTGGTCCAAGTTTGAGCTCTTTTATAAACTCTGCATTGAGGAGAGGTTCCCCGCCAGTGAGAGAGTAGGAGTGAACTCTGCCAAAGCTTTCTGCCACAGTTTTCACCTGCTCGAGGCTCAGGGGGCTCTCCAGATAATAGAAGTCCCTAGCCCCTGGATTTTTTTCAACTCTGCACCCCTTGAAAGTTGGCTTTGTATCGCAGTAGTCGCAGGCAATATTGCAGGCATCAAACCTTATAAAAACCTGCCTCACTCCCAGAAGGGGACCCTCTCCCTGGATGGAACAGAATATCTCTCTGATTCTTGCTTTCATCTTATCACATCTAAGGGTAGGCTTTTTCTCAAGTCTCCTTCTATGTCTTCTATTTCCCGGGCGTAGGCCTGAGCAACCACCTTAAGAAGCTTCTCTGCCTCGCCGGCTATACTTAGGTCTTCAAGGCTTCCATAGTTCTCGCTGGTAACATTTATCCCAAAATGGATTTTTGCACTTACAGGTGAGATGCTTGCTATACTCACACTGAGCTTTTTATCTTTGTAGAAGAGGTCGTCTCCTTTTCTTGTAATTTTCTTCCCAGAGTGCTCTTCAAGAGCTTCTCTTGCTATGGCTACAAGAAGGCGCTGTCTTGTGTAAATAAGCTTTAAATTTACAAGATCAAAATGCTCCGCTATAAAGTGAAGCATATCCTCAGAAAAGATTTTTTCCTGGGCCTTTTTATCCTCTAGGTCAACCATATGCTCCAGTTCAACACTGCAGGGACCGCGAAAGGCAACTATACTGTCCTCTTTGATTCCAAAGCTTTTATAGGCCCAGAGGGAAGAAATCTCCCTGCCAGAGTAGCTTTTCTTTCCATCAAGAATCAAAACCCTCATAGCCCCAGCCTCTCCAGTAGAGGATCCTTAACCCCAAGGCTCTTAAAGGCTCTTTCCCTTCTCCTGCAGCTCTCGCATCTCATACATGGAGTCTCTGAGCCGTAATAGCAGCTCCAGCTCCACTCCAGAGGCGCTCCTCTCTCAAGGCCCAGAGCAGCTATCTCCTTCTTTGTGAGGTCTATCACTGGTGCTACTACTCTGACTTTATTCAGAGTTGAGAAGCTCAAAGCATTGTTCACAGCCTCAACATAGCTTCTGGAGTTGTCCGGGAAGGTGGCTGCTTCCTCGGCATCGAAGCCCACAACTATTGCATCTAAATCCAAAGCTTCTGCAAAGCTTGCAGTTATATTTATAAAAACTCCATTTCTGTTGGGAACCCACACCTGCTTTGCAGTTTCTTCAGTAATTTCCTTTATGTCAAGCTCACTCTCTTCAGGCTCGGGTACTTTAGCTTCAATTTTTGTCAGAGCAGAGGAGGAAATCTCCTTGAGCCAGGGAAGCTTAATCACTCTGTGCTCTATGCCCAGAGCTTCACATACCTTGGATGCATAGTAAATTTCCTGAAGTGCTGCTCTCTGACCGTAGTCAAAGGTGATAGCGAGTTCAACCTTACCCTCATCCTTTGCTACAGTTGCTGCAACAACACTATCGAGGCCTGAGCTGAGCAAGGCTATGCTTTTCATCTCTAATGCAAGATTTAATAACATGTAAAAAGAAGTAATTATTATGCAGAGCTACTGCTATGAGGGATTTGAGGTTTATGTTTATTTTAGTGGAAAAAAAGTAAAAGGAATTGAACTCACTGGAAGAAAATGTAGAGGGGGTGAAAAATTTCCAGAGGATTTGGAGATTGACCTCTCTGCCTTTACTCCCTTTGAGAGGAGGATTATAAGGGCTGCCATGAAAATTCCAAGAGGCAAGGTTGCAACCTATAAAGCTCTTGCAGAGGCTTCAGGAAACCCAAAAGCTTCAAGGGCAGCGGGAAGGGTCATGTCAAAGAATCCCTTTCCCATTGTAGTGCCCTGCCATAGAGTTGTTAGAAGTGATTTAAGCCTTGGAGGCTACGCCTACGGCTCTAATGTAAAGAGGGGGCTTCTTGAAGCAGAGGGTGTGAGGTTTAAAAGAGGAAAAATAGATAAGTCAAGTCTGCTCAGGGTAATTTAATGGAGGAAAAGCGAAAAAAGTGGAATCCCAAGTGTGAGATTATTAAGGCCATAACAAAGCTCAGACCTATGTCTAAGGAACTCTGCCTTAGATGCAAGAGTTCAAGGCTTCTCTGCGGAAGGCCAAGCTGCCCTCTTCTGGCAAAATTGAAAATTCAGTCTCCTTTTGAGGAGAAACTTAAGGAGGATATTTATGGTCCCTCACCAGGAATTTTCGTGGGGCATAGAGGTTATCCTGAGGTTTTTGTTGGCCCCCTGACAAGCCTTGAGCCAGAGCTTGCAGAGATAAGTGACAACCCGAGCAGGTGGTATGGCTTTGATTTCAATGAGATAATAAAGCTGCGCTCCACACTGGTGCGTTCCAAGAGGAAGCAGAGTGTTAGAGAAAGAACTGAGCTGGTTGAAAAATCCCAGGAGATTGCTATGTCAATAAAACCAGCCTACACAGAGGTGAGCTTTGAAAGAAGGCCCAGCTTTTCTCTGAGCTTTTCTCCTATAAGTCAGCCTCAGGGGCCAGCTGGTGTTATTAAAAAGTTTGAGATAGCCGAGAATACCAGGATACCAAAGAAGGTGGACTATGTTGTTGGGGATGAGCTTACCTCTACAGAGGCTGCTTTACTCCTGTTTAAAGCTGGCTATGATGTATATTATATAACTCAGGTACTCTCTTCAGGTGCTCTTGGAAGAGAGGAAAGGAAGAAGCTTGTACCTACCAGGTGGAGTATCACTGCCACTGACGATATCTTGGGGAAGGCTCTTGTTGAAGAGATTAAGAATTATCCTGTCATTAATGAGTACAGAGTTTATAAGAACACCTATCTTGACAATCACTTTGAGGTTCTCCTTCTGCCCAGGAAGTGGGAGTATGAGCAGTTTGAAGCCTGGGCTCCAAATACTCTCTGGACTTTAGCTCTTGATAAGCCTGCCATAAATTATGAATATGAAGGCTACTTTGGAAGGAGTAGCTATGCAGAGCAGGAGGGCGGAGGCTACTATGCGGCTCGCTTTGGTGTACTCGAAGCTCTCGCAAAGCTTAGAAAGCAGGCTTCCGCTGTTGTCTTCAGGGAGATCTATGAGGGTTATATTATGCCGGTTGGTGTATGGGAGGTGAGGGAGAATGTGAGAAGATCTATGGCTTCTGAGCCTGAGAGGTACAGTACCCTTAAAGAGGCTCTAAACAGTATTTCAACAAGACTGAAGATTCCCATGGAGGAGTATCTCAGAAAGAGCAGAATCTTGAGACAGAGAAGACTGGAGGATTTTCTCAATGTTCTATGAAGCTATGCTTGCTCTTGCAATTTCTGGTAGCCTGGCAGCCAGCTATACTGATTTGAAGTCAGGCATAATCCCAAATAAGCTAACCTTTCCATTAATGCTCCTTGGCCTTGTGGGCTACCTCTTTTACTCTCTCTACTCGGGAAACCTTTCTATCTTCCTCACCACTCTTAAAGCCTTTCTCACAGTCTTTGTTTTGAGCTATATCCTCTGGGCTGTAGGTGTATTCAGTGCTGGAGATGCCAAGGAGTTTATGTTCCTATCGGCCCTTGTCCCATTCTATCCTGACTTTTTGAGGGCATCACCCGCTCTTCCAACCTATCCCTTTCCCGTTGCATTTTTAATAAATACCTTCCTTGTAATTTTTCCAGCTATTTTCCTCTACGGCCTATTTCTCACTGTGAAGCACGGAAAACTTTCAGAGCTTAAGCTCGACTTTAAGAAGTATCTTCTGGGTGCTCTTGTTTTGCTCACAGCCTACCTCTTCTCTGAGCTGACCTTCAGTCTTGGATTTTTTATTTTTCTTGCCTCTCTTTATCTGATTAAGAGTAAACTGCAGAAAATACTGCTCATCTCCATGGTTACTGGAATTTATATAATTTTTAATTTCAGTCCTGGAGTTCTTGAGTATCTCGCTGTGAGGTATGCAATAATTCTGGCAATTTTTGTATTTTCAGGTACCTTTATGGCGCTGATTTCAGTGATAAGAAAGTATGCTTTAATGAAGGAGATAAAAATATCAGAGCTTGAAGAGGGCATGATATCTGGGGAAGAGATTTATATTCGAAATGACGAAGTAATAAGAGAGGAGCCTGATTATATAAAAAAGGCTCTAAAAATGTTTAGAGGTGAAAGAGGAAAAGAGATGCAAATCCTGAGTACAAAAGCCTCTGGAGTTTCAGTTGATGAGATTGAGAGACTCAGGGAGCTCGTGGAAGAGGGTAAGCTGGAGGACAGCATTAAGATTAAGAGGAGAATGCCCTTTGCCCCGATTATACTTGCGGGCTTTATTTTATCTCTGGTATATGGCGACATTAGCCTGCTCTTGAGGCGTATGGTGGGACAATGAATAGAAAAGCTCAGGTGACTATTGAATATATTGTGATTATTGGAATTTTTATTGTGCTATTTGCTGGAGTCACCCTGCCCATGGCCTTCAAGGCAAGCAGCGCTTCAAGAGATGTTGAGCTTGTTGTGGAGATGAAAGACAACCTTAACAAAATAAGTTCTGCAATTGAAATTGTGAATGCCCAGGGTTATGGGAGTGTTAGAACTGTTGAAATAACCTCAAGTAGAAATAGCTGGGGCCTGGTAGCTTATCCAGGTTATATTAATAAAACTCTGGCATATTTTGTTGTATTTGATAGTGGATCAGAGGTTCCACCAGAAATTTCAACTTCAAAATCAAATTATGGTGCTATTGGTGTTGATATTGATGGAGTATATAAAAACAGTTTAAACTCATCCTACATAATTCTTAATGAAACTGGAAGATGGAAGGTTCTGGTGAGGAATAATAATTTTAATTCTGCAGAGGGCGTTATTTACATAAGAAAAACTATTGTTAATGGAGATACTATAGTTATAAATATAAACTCCCAGTGATAAAAATGAATAAAGCTCAGGTGACTGTAGAGACTTTAATAGTTGTGGGTGCAGTCCTTCTCATATTTGTAACTGTATCTCTCCCGATATCTCTGAGTTCATCAAGATCCTCAAAGGATGTACAGCATTTTAGTGACGCCAGATTTGCTCTTGACACTATATCAACAGCGGCAAATACAATTTCGAGCAAGTATGACACAAGAAAAATTGAAGTTTATATTCCAGGTTTTACATCTTCCGGCTCGACAAGTGGGGGTTATCCCTTAGTACAGAGAAAAACCAGAATTTATCTCGATACCGGTGGTGACAGGATATATGCTGAGATATCTGTTATAAAAAGAAAGAAAAGTGGTGCTGTAACCTATAATAAAACTGCCACAATTAATATGGACCTGGCAGGAGATGGCTGGGTGCTGGGTAATTCATCAGGAAATAATGAGATTATTGAGACAGGAGGTGGCTTTTACGCCTTTAATATTACATGGAAAAACATCACTTTCATCAAAAAATGAACTCAGAGCTCAGATTTCAATTGAAACCATAATTATCATGGGTATATTTATGTTAGTATTTGCAAGTTTAATTAATCTAAACTTTGAAAGACTACATTATGCACAGGAGGTAGGCTCTGCCGGTGAAATTAAAATGGTGGGGAATCTCCTTGCCAGTGCAATAAATAATGTTTATTCAAATGGAGAGGGATTTAAAGTATACCTAAGTGAAGAAAAAATTAACTTTACACAGCTTTCTTCTTCAACAATTCACGGGAGCAAAGTAAATCTACCAATTGTAATAAATAAATCTGCTAGGAAAATAATAATATATAAAAACACATCTTCAATGGGAGGCGATAGCTGGAGTGTATCTATACCAATTGTACCTGAAAAGGTTGCAAGAGAGAATCCAAGCTCACATAATCCAGAATTGACAATTTCAAACAATGGCACTTATGTTGTAATATATGCGGAGAATAACCATATTAATGTGGTGGATTAATAATGAGTTTTATAACCAGTAGAAAAGCACAGGTTTCACTGGAGTATATAATTATAGTGGGGGTAATGTTGTTAATTGTAACAGGAATTATCCCGATTATATCTAAGCATGGCGAGTTGAACAAGGCTGTAGCTGCAGTAAGAGATGGTGCAACCTATGGTGCAACTCTAAGGGGTATGGGATTTAAGCCTGAGGGAGATGAAGATATTCCCGAAGGAGTTATAAAAATAAGTGGGGTAGATTTAATTAATAAGGGGAAATGTGGAGACCGCCACTGTTATATGTTAAAAATTCATATTCTTGCCCCCGACTATATTAAGAGTAATTCTACATACAAATCGAGTCTTGGAAGCTCAATTAGAACTCAGGCCCTGAGACAGCTATATTACGCCTTTAATGGAGAGTATCCAGGAAGTTCAGTAATCGGGAGTGTAAATACATCTTACTATTCCTTCACCTGTGGATATTCCTTTGATTAGGTGATATTATGAGTGCAATTGAAAAAATAGGTGAGTACACAATTTATGCCCTTGGAAGGATTTACTATTACCTTCTGGGTTTGATTATAAAACTTGTTATTTTATTAAGAAATCTTGAAATAATTGAAAGCAAGAGAGTCATACCTTTGTTTGATAAGAGAGGATTTAATATAAGAGATTATATTGTTTTAAAGTTACAAATTTTATCATTACTTTTTTTTATTCTGACAGTTGGTTATGGTTTCGGCTTTATTTCACTACTCAAATTCATAATACCTGTTCTAATTTCAGGGTTCTATATACTTTATATCATAT
>CAZCRG010000086.1:0-7546 GCA_964501105.1 Candidatus Hydrothermarchaeota archaeon
GCAAAAGGAAGCTCTCAGAAAAAAGTATGGAGGCGAATAAATGGAAGATATAATTCCAGAAATTAAAAAAGAATATATTCTTGAGCTTCTCGAGCAAGGACAAAGAATTGACGGAAGAGGTTTTAATGATTATAGAGAAATATCCATAACAAGGGATGTAATAGAAAAGGCTGAAGGTAGCGCTGTAGTTAAAATGGGGAAAACCCAGGTGATGGTGGGTGTAAAACTTACTCTCGGTGAACCTTTCCCGGATATGCCCAATTCCGGTGTATTAACAACCAATGCAGAGCTTGTCCCTATTGCAAGCCCAAGTTTTGAGCCAGGCCCGCCTGATGAAAACTCAATTGAATTAGCCAGGGTTGTGGATAGAGTTATAAGAGAGTCACAGTGCATTGACATGGAAAAGCTATGCATCAAGGAAGGTGAGCAGGTCTGGGTGGTTTTTGTTGATATCCACGTGCTGGACTATGATGGCAATCTCTTTGATGCCTCAGCTTTAGGAGCCATTGCTGCTCTACTGGACACAAGATTTCCAGCAGTTGACGAGAATGGCACAGTTGATTATAAGACAAAGACTGATGAGAAGTTACCTGTTGTTGATAAACCTATTGAGGTTACATTTGCTAAAATTGGTGATTATATCATATTGGATCCATGTCTTGAGGAAGAAGAAGTGCTGAATGCAAGGTTAACCATAGGCTACAACTCAAAAGGCGATGTTGTGGCTATGCAGAAAGGAGGTAGCGGCACCTTCACTCAAGAAGAAATTATTGAGCTTGTTAAGAGAGGAAGAGAGAAAGCTGAAGAGCTTAGAGGTCTTCTGGAGTGATTTTTATGGGCAGAACAAAGAAAGTAGGAAGCGCTGGTAAGTTCGGTGTGCGCTACGGCATGAGGCTCAGAAGAAAGTGGCTGGAAGTAGACAGAAAGCAGAGGCTAAAGCACGAGTGCCCAGTGTGCCACAAGCATGGGGTGAAGAGAGTAGCTTCAGGTATATGGCACTGCAGAAAGTGCAACACCAAGTTTACTGGCGGTGCTTATATTCCAAAGACACCCATGCTTGCAACTGTGCAGAGGGCTGTTAAAAAGGTGGTCGGTGAGTAATGTATCGATGTGGTAGCTGCGGAAAGGAGATAGACCTGGGAAAGGAAGACCCTGTAAGGTGTCCCTTCTGCGGCTATAAGATACTTTTCAAGGTAAGGCCAAAGAGAGCTAAGCGCGTGAAAGCATTCTGATGGGCCTAGTTACCACCTCAAGGAAACCTTCACCAAGGACAAGGAGCTTCTCAAAGGACCTTGCCAGAGCTTTGAGGTTCAGATATTTCACAAGAGGTAAGGCAAACCTTGACCTCCTCTATTCTCTCCTTCAGGAGAATGAAATTCTTATTATAGTGAAGGAGAGGAAGGGGAATCCCTCACGGATTGATATTGTAGATATAGAAGGTAACCTCCTTGCTCTCCTGCTTGATAGAGCAATTCTGAAGAGAGAGCTCAAGGATACCAGCTACAGAGGTTATAAAGAGGGAGAGATAGCCTCAGAGCTGAGAGAGAAGCTTTCCCTACCAGAGGGCATAGTGCTTCAAAGAGGAGATTCAATTATAGTGGTTGACGGTCCTGAATTCAAGGTGAGAAAGATTATAAGGAGGAGTGATTATTTTAGAGGGCAGGGCAGAGATTGAAATTGAGTTTGATTCTCCTGAAGAGGCTGAGATAGTTTACAGAAGCATAGTAGCTGAGCATATTAGCTCGCCTCATGATAGGGGTGAAGTGGATTTTAAAAACCTTGGTAAGGTTATTTACCTCTCCTTGAAGGGAGACTCTTCCGTCTTCAGAGCATCCCTTTCGTCCTACTTAAGGTGGATAAAATTAAGTTATAGTTTATTGGAGGAAGATTTATGAATGAGTTACCGAAGGAACTGCAGCATCAGCTTGCCCAGTTACAGCAGGTTCAGCAGCAGGCAGAAGCTATTTCTGCCCAGAAGATTCAGATGGAGATTCAGCTTAAGGATGTGGAAAAGGCTCTTGACGAGGTATCCAAGCTTCAGGAAAGCGGTGAGGTCTACAAAGCTATAGGAAATCTTTTAATCAAGACTGGAAAGGCTGAGGTGGAGGAAGAACTTAAGGAAAGAAAGGAAACCCTTGAGCTCAGAGTTAAAACTTTGAAGAGGCAGGAAGAGAAGGTAACTGCAAGACTCAAGGAGCTTCAGCAGAAGATTCAGTCTGCACTGCAGAGCAGGGGCGTGCAGTCTGGTTAGATGCATAAAAAATTGAAGATGGTAACAGTTGATTCTTGATTGCTTGGGCCCGTGGCGCAGCCTGGTCAGCGCGTTCGCCTGATAAGCGAAAGGTCCTGGGTTCAAAGCCCAGCGGGCCCATTCGCCTCGGTAGCTCAGCCTGGTGGAGCGCTTCCTTGGTAAGGAAGAGGTCGCGGGTTCAAACCCCGCCCGGGGCTTAAAATTTAGAGTTTAAACCTTTTTCATATTTTTTAATTTTAATAATGTAAGAGTCAAAATTTCAACGTTATAACTAGGATGTTCAGTGACATTTCTGACTATTCTGATGACAGGACTAAAGACTTTCTCGCCAGGCTGACAAAAAGAATGAGAAGAATGTTATTTGTATAAATTAATTTAAATAGCTTATCCAGCAATACTTTCCCTAAATGGAAACATATGTAAACCATTTCCATAACTTTATAAACCCCCTTCTTGATTTTTATTCTGGTGATTCTATGCACATAATGGAAGGCTTTCTACCAAACCCCTGGTGGGAGCTCTGGTTTGTTCTTAGCCTCCCGGTGGTGTTTTTCGGGTTTATGAAGATGAAGAAGGTTATAGATGAGAATCCAGAAGCCAAGGCGATGCTTGCCTTGGCAGGTGCCTTTGCCTTTGTTCTCTCAGCCCTGAAGATTCCCAGTGTTACAGGCTCCTGCTCACATCCCACAGGTACTGGTCTTGCTGCAGTGCTTTTTGGCCCGGCTGTGACATCTGTACTTGGCGCTATAGTACTTCTCTATCAGGCTCTCCTCCTTGCTCATGGTGGAATTACCACTCTTGGAGCCAATATATTCTCCATGGGCATAATTGGACCTCTGGTTGCCTTTGGTGTGTATAAGGCTTCAAAGAAGTTCAACCTGAGCACAAATATTGCAGTTTTTCTCGCAGCTGCTCTGGGAGACTGGGCTACCTATGTAACCACTTCAGTGCAGCTTGCTCTGGCCTTTCCTTCTCCTGAGGGTGGAGTGCTTGCCTCCTTCAAAGCCTTTGCAGCCATCTTTGCAATAACTCAGATACCTCTTGCAATTATAGAGGGTATAGTGACAGTGCTTCTCTTCAACTACATAGTTAAACTCAAGAGCGACATCCTTGTGAGAATTGGTGTAATCTCGTCTGCAGCAGGAGGTGAAAGGTGATGTTTAAGAGGATGAGTTTACTCTTTATTTTTCTCCTGCTATCTTCCTTATCAGTGGTGGCTGCTGAGGAGGAAGCTGAGGCATGGAGTGGTGCTGATGCCCTTGCTGAGGGCAAGATAGCGGAGATTGCTCCAGACTATGAACCCTGGTTCTCTCCCATATGGGAGCCTCCAAGCGGTGAGATTGAGAGTCTTCTCTTTTCTCTGCAGTCAGCAATTGGTGCCATTATTATAGGTTATTTCATAGGATACTACAGGGGCATTGAAAAAGGCAGGAGTAAGAAGGAATAAACTATGGCTCATTCTACACTGGACAGCTTTGCCAGCAGAAGCAGACTCAGAGATTTCAGTCCTGAAGTTAAAATAATCTTTGTACTCCTGAGCCTGATAGTTGGCATAGCTTCCCAGAGCTTCCCTGTGCCTGTGATAATTGCAGTGGTCATGGCAGCCATTACTTTAACTCTGGGTGGTGTTCCTTTTAACTATTACCTAAGGTGGTTTACCCCTGTTTTGCTTTTTTCTCTACCTGTAGTAGCTATTATGCCTTTTTTCTTTGGTAGTCATGGCGAACTCTTTTCAATAACCCTTTTAGGCCACAAACTTGTTGCCTACAGAGATGGGTTGAATCTGGCTCTCCTCCTCCTCAGCAGGGTGTTCAGCGGTACAGCTTCTCTCTTTTTCCTAGCCTTCACCACACCTATGGTCAATATCTTTGCTGTGCTGGAAAGGCTTAAAATTCCACCTCTGCTGCTTGAAATATCAATGCTCATATACCGCTACATCTTTGTTGTGCTCGAGGAGGCAGAAAGGATGCTCTTTGCCATGGAGGCAAGAGGGGCAGGGATGAGTTTAAAAAGTGCTTTAAATGCCTTTGCCCTTCTTGGCGCCAATCTCTTTATCAGGTCTTTCAGTAGAGGTGAAAGACTCAATATAGCCCTGGAGAGCAGAGGTTATAATGGCAGCCTTAAGGTGCTCCACGAAGCGAGAAGTATTCCACTTCTCCCTCTCACCTTTGTGATTTTCTTTGAAATTTTTCTTGCTTACCTGACTTTTGTGACTAAGGGGTTTAAATTATGATAATTGAAACAAAAAACCTGGAGTATAGCTATGCTGATGGAACAGAGGCGCTCAGGGGAGTAACTCTTGGAGTTAAAAAGGGCAGTAGAGTTGCCTTTCTTGGAAACAATGGCTCTGGAAAAACAACTCTTCTCCTTCATTTCAATGGTATTCTAAGGCCGAGCAGAGGCAAGGTCTTCTTTAATGAGAAAGAGATTAAGTATGACAGAGAGTCTCTTGCCAGGCTGAGAGCAAAGGTTGGCTTTGTATTCCAGAACAGTGATGACCAGCTCTTTGCTCCTACTGTACTTCAGGATGTAGCTTTTGGTCCCTTAAATCTTGGAATGGATAGAGAAGAGGCAGAAAGAACTGCTATGGAAGCTCTTGAAATGGTGGGTATAAAAAAGCTGGCTAAGAAGGCTCCTCATCTTCTCAGTGGAGGCCAGAAGAAGAGGGTTGCCATAGCTGGAGTTCTTGCCACTCAACCAGAGGTTGTGATTCTTGATGAGCCTCTTTCCAATCTTGACCCGAGAGGCAGGGAGGAGGTTGTTGAGATACTTGAAGAGCTTACAGGAAAAACTATTATTGTTGCGACTCATAATGTTGATCTGGCCTATGAGTGGGCTGATTATGTTTATCTGTTAGATAAGGGAAAGGTACTCGCCCATGGAGAGCCAAGTGAAATTTTCACCTCCAGGGAGACCCTGAAAAAAGCCAGACTTACAGAGCCAACTCTTATTAAGATCCACTCAGTTCTTAAGGAGAAGCAGATGTGCAGGGCAAGGCTTCCTTCAACTCTACCTGAGCTTCTCAGCAGTATGGAAATCCCGAATATAAGATTTGTACCCGTGAGGTCTAAACCTGGAGAAAGACTTACTCTAAGGCTTGAGAATGGCGTCATTGAGCCCATTGCGGAAGGAAGCCTTGAGGCAGAGGTTGTTTACAGCAATAATGAATGGTCTGCAGTAAAACTTGATGAGCCTCTGAAGAGCAAAGGGAAGATAGGAATACTTTCCCTGGGCAGGGTGAAGCTTAAGGAAATAAAGGAGATGATTGAAAGCAGCGATTTTTTCGCCACTTCTGGAGTAAAGGCAAGAATATTCTGCCATAGGGCAAGAATTACTCCTGATGCCACAACAGGTGCAGTGGAGAAGGCACTTTTGAGAGCCTGGCATGATAAGAGGTGTCTTGTGCTTACAGACAATGTTGAAAAGGTTAGAAGAGAACTGAAAGATTATATAAGCAGGCTTGGATTTGAAGTGGAAATAGAAATAAAAGGTTGAGATAAAATAATGGAAGGTGGTTTTATTGAGTAATGTGTGTGTTGTTGTAGTAGGCCATGGCTCAAGGTTACCAGAAACTAGGGCGGTTTATGAGAAAGTGGGAAAGCTTGCTGGAGAGAAGCTTGGAATCCCCACTAAAGTTGCCTATATGAAGCACTGGGAGCCCAGCATATACGAGGCAGTAACCTCTTCAATAGAAGAGGGCTTCAAGAAAATTGTTGTTGTGCCACTGTTCCTTCTCCCAGGGCTTCATGTTACTGATGATATACCAATTATTCTGGGATTGAAAGATGGCACCACTGATGAGAGTGATAAAATTGTTAAAGCTCCCGAGGATGTTGAAATAATTTACACGCCAAATATTGGAGGAGACGAAAGGCTTGCTGAGATAGTTGCCGATAGAGTAAAGAGTGCTATGGGAAAACTTTTATAGTGTGGTGAGCACAACTACAGTTATGGCTTCTCTTGGAGAGATTTTGGACAAGCAAATAGCGGATCTTGACTTATGGATACTTCAAACCTCAAAGGCTATGGGAATTTCGTCAGGATTATTTCTCTTAATAATTATTTTATTCAATACTGCTTTGATTGTTATCCTAGCCTACCTGTATAGAAGGATCTCCATTAAAAATGAGAAGAGAGTAAAAGAAAAAATAGATTCTGAAGGTAAAGATATAGCAAAAGCAGAAATTAATGAAAAAAACAAAGAGGAAATAAAAGAGGAAAGGTTGTTCTCATCTGATGACTTTGAAGTCGTTGTGAGATTAAAGCCAAGAGTTGTTGAAAAGATTGTAGAAAAACCTGTTGAGAAAGTTGTTGAGAAAATAGTAGAAAAACCTGTAGAAAAGATTGTCGAAAAGGTGGTAGAAAAACCAGTTGTTGTAGATGATACTTATGAGCCCAGGGATATTGAAGTTAAGGGAATAGATGATTACACTGAGTTTATTAAGGCACTTACAGAGAAATATAGATTACTTAATCTAACTATTGCCAGTGCTGATGGGCTTGTTATGCTTTCAAGTGCTGAAAAGCCAGACGAAATAGCAGCCCTTGCGGTTTCTATTGCCGGGCAGATTTTCTCAAAGGAAAATAGATTTGCTGAATTTTATGGTGAGAAAATTAGGTTTATTTTCCCAATTGACTATGAAGGGAATAGAATTGTAGTTGCTGGAGAAGCTAAAGAGAGAGTTCCACCGAGAATTGCTGATATGATTAAAGAGGATTTGAACCTTATTATTTCAAAAGTTCTTTCATAATTTCTATTTCATAAAAAAGAGGGTATTTAAGGGATCTAACTTTTCCCATTTTTTTAGCCTTCTTTATTACTTCAATATATTCAGGCATTCCATGCTTTACTCTGAAGTCTCTGAAAGCTCTTACAGAAAAACCTCCATCAGGCTCAAGAAGTAGAATTCTTTCTGCAACTCTGTAAAGCTCATCAAGAAGTTTTTTCCATTCTGGAATATGAGCCATAGCTGACCAGGCAGTAACTGTTGAAAAAGAAGAGTTTTTGAAGGGAAGTTTTGTGGCATCACAGCAGACATAATATAATTTTACTTTTTTTTCCTTAGCGTCAAGCTCTGTTTTTAACTTTTTAAGTACTTCAGAGTTTAAATCCAGGCAGACTATGGTAATATTCTTATCCAGCAGATTTCTTATCAGGTAACCTGAGCCTGTTGCAATGTCAAGAAGGATTTCTCTATCCTTAATTTTATTACTTAGCTTTTTTAGTATTATTTCTCTTTCTTCAATTCCCTCGAGTACATTAAAGAATTCATCCATTACTCAATCTTTATATAC
>CAZCRG010000087.1:0-7532 GCA_964501105.1 Candidatus Hydrothermarchaeota archaeon
GTTAATAACCTGGTTGATTTAGGGTTATTAAACGAAAAAAACTCAAGATTTTACATTACGAATCTTGGAAAAATAATACTACATTACTTCTTTGAACTTGAGAATAATATAGAATTTCTTATAAAAAACAACGAGATCCTAAAAAATTATTCCTTAGAGTATTTCCCCAGAGTACTTTATCATAACTTAAGCTCCCTTAGCTCTTCTGAAATAATTAAAGACCCTCTCACTGTTGTTGCAAGAATTCTCGATATGATTGAGAGCGCAGAATACTCAATAAATATTTTAGCCAGTGACACAAGCAGAGAATTTGCTGAACATATTCTAAAAAAAATTACAAAGGGAAGTGTGGGAACTCTCCTCAGAGCAAGCGATTCTAAAGTCAAAATAAAGATACTCTATCCCGAAGGTGTGCTGGCAGATAGAATACTGGGAATAAAAGAAATACCTGAGAACAAAGTTGGTTTTGATCTCCGCGTATTCCCTGATCTAAAACTCCACGTATTTATTGTTGACAGCAGAGAAGCCATAATAAATCTTCCCCTGAAGGACGGTACACCTCACCTGAATTCAGCCTTTTTTTCCACAGAAGACAGTTTTATTCATCTTGCAGAAGAGATTTTTAATCACTTCTGGTCAAGGGCTCTGGAACCATAATAGCATATTTTTAACCAATGTATATAGAAAGCATATAGTAAGTTATATATAACTGTAGGACGATAACTCAATTAATCAGAAGCTGGAGGATATAAAAATGAAAGTAATGATAGTTGGACTCGGCCAGGCAGGCGGCAAAATTGCTGATTTATTCATTAAAGATGACAGAAAAAGCCATATCCCTCATACCTTCGAGGCTATTGCTGTAAATACTGCCGTTTCTGATTTGATGGGGCTTCAGTATATACCTAAAGAAGACAGAATACTTCTCGGTGAAACTCTTGTTAAAGGCCATGGCGTGGGAGCTGATAACAAAAAAGCTGCAAAAATAGCTGAAGATGAAATTGAAATTATACTCAACAGAATATCAAGATTAAATGTGAGTAACTTTGATGCTTTCTTTGTTGTAGCAGGCTTAGGTGGAGGTACTGGAAGTGGCTCCATAAGTGTGGTTTGTAGAGCCCTTAAAGAGGTATACGACGAGCCAGTCTATTCAATAGGGATATTACCTGCCGAAAATGAGGGAGATATTTATACACTTAATGCCGCAAGAAGCCTGAAATCCCTTTTACCAAGCTGTGATGCCACTATTCTTGTAGATAATGGTGCCTTCCTGCGCTCAGGTGAGAGTGTGAGGCAGGCTTATGACAGAATTAATATGGAGATTGTTAAGAGAATAGGAATACTATGCAGAGCAGGAGAAACTGCTGGAAGGAGTGGCGTTGGTGAAATGGTTGTAGATGCCAGTGAAATTATAAACACTTTAAATGCTGGCGGAATTTGCAGTATTGGTTATGCATCAGAAGCTATAAAACGAGAAAGCTTCTTTACAAAACTACTAAAGAAAAAAGAATATGAGATAGGTAAAGCTTCTCGTATCCTCTCAGTTACCAAGAGGGCTGTCAAAGGTAGACTTCTACTTCCCTGCGACTATACCACAGCCCAGAAGGCTCTTATTGTTATTGCAGGTCCACCTGAGCAGCTCGACAGGAAGGGTATTGAAAAAGCCAGAGAGTGGCTTGAAGACACAATATATGGAACAGAGGTAAGAGGAGGGGATTACCCCCTGCCCAAAAGCAACTATGTGGGCTGTGTAGTTCTCCTATCAGGAATAGGCAATGTACCAAGAGTTAAAAGAATGCTTCAGAGAGCCAGGGCGGTGCAGGAAAAGATAGCCGAAGAACCTGTTAAAGAAAAGGATCTCGATTACCTTCTGGGTGAGATTGAGAACCTATAAGGTGGGCGAATGCTCTCTTTAGTTGGAATAGGAGGCGCAGGCTGTAGAATAGTGGATGCTTTCTATAAAAAGGATCCTTTCTCAAGCATCCTCTCAAAATTTGCCCATACAAAAGAGAATATAACAGGTGTTGCCATAGACACCTCTGAAAGTCTAAATGCCCTTAAAAATATCCCCCAGGAGAATAAGCTCCTGATAGGTAAAAGTAGAGCTAAAGGCCATGGAACTGGAGCCAATGTAGAACTTGGAAGAAAAATTGTAGAGGAAGAACTTGAACTTGCCATGAATATAATCAGAAAAGCAAATATAGAAAAGCCAGAGTTCTTCTTTGTGATTGCAGGGCTTGGAGGTGGCACAGGTACTGGTGGCGCTGGCATAATTGCTGAACGTCTAAAAAAATACTACAATGTGCCAGTGTATGGAGTTCTTATACTACCATCTAAAGGAGAAGGAACCCATTATATGAAAAATGCCTACTCAAACTTTGGAAATCTCCGGGATAACTTTGATGGTATTTTAATTCAGGATAACAATATACTTGCAAATAGAGGGGAAGACATAGCCACAAGCAGAAAAACAATAACAACAAGTGTGGTAAGATTTTTCAATATAGCAGAAGCCCATGAAATTGCCCAGGCTATAAAAAATAAAGTGGCTGGCTTTGGTTATATGAGAACAAAAAATGAAAGTATTTCTGCAAAGGATGCAATCCAGCAACTTATCAGAGAGAGTATGTATATAAGTCTTGAAGATGGTGACCTGGATGACTTCTACCTCATACTGAGAGGTAACCTTAATAACTTCTATGGGGAAAGTTTTGCCAGAGAATGGGTAAAAAATAAGTATGGCGCTGAATTAAATATTATAAGAAAGGATACTTCTGGCTCAAAACACTTAGATATAGCCGGAATTGTTACAGGCATAGAGAGAATATTTGAAGTGAAAGAGGAAATAAACTCTGAAGAAGAAAAGAGTATTCCTCCCGACCTGGAGGAACTACTAAGCGATATACAGTCACTATAGGAGGAGATTAAATGAAGATAGAAAGCTTGATTATTTTCGGACTGCTGATTAACATTGGTCTTGTTTATGCACTGCCTACAGATTACCTTGTAGTAGAGGACAGTTACCCGAGAGTTTCTCCTGCTGGTGTCGCAAGAATTGGAGATCCAATAGCAATAGACTTAGTGCTTAAAAAGCAGGGAGTTGAGCCTCAGGAGGCAAGGCTTAATCTAACACTGGAGATTGACAACCCTGTTGTTGATATAAGCTATGACTCTGAGCTCAAGAGGTTCACCGGAGAGAAAAATATTGAACTAACTCTACCAAAAGGGATAAAAAAAGTAACAATAACCCTTAGAGGCAACGCTCCTACTGTTTCAAGACTGACAAGAATAGACGCTCTGGTTGCAAGGATGTATGTTTTCTACGATGAAGACAACAAGGGGTATATAGATATCCCGGGAGGAAGAGTTTCACTGGAGGTTACCAATACTCTCATCACCCAGACTTTGAGTGAGATCAGCATAGCCGAGTCAAAACTTTCCCAGGCAGAAAGTTTAATCAGTGAACTTAACAATATGGGAGTAGACACAAAGAGTCTAAAACTCAGACTTGAGACTGCAAAGGATTCAATAAATATAGCAAAAAAGGAACATGAAAGAGGCGCAGTTGACCTGGCAAAGAGCAATGCAGAAAAGGCTACTGTTCTGCTGGACGACATTATAAATGAGGCTCAGAATAAAAAGGAAAGTGCCAAGAAAACCAAAGCCTACAAAAAGTACTTACTTGTGGGTGCTGGCATAGTAGTTGTTCTGGTAGTTCTAATTCTCATATTCAGAGCAAAGAGAGAAGAGCTGGGTTAAGTTTATGAAACCCCTTATAATAGGAGTGGGCAGGGCTGGCTGTAGAATAGCCAGCCTCTTTCTCAGAAAGGGTGTCTCCAGGTTAAACTATGAAGGTGTTCTTCTCGATACAGATAAAGCTCACCTCAAATACTACGAGCACAGGCACAGACTGCTCATAGGCGAGGCTATAGTTGATGGCAACGGCACTGGCAGAGATTTAAAGCTGGGCAGGAGGATAATGGCTGAAGAGGCTATCAGAATTATAGAGCACATAGATAGTGTTAAGGATACAATGGACTGCCTCCTTGTTATCTCCTCCCTCGGCGGAGGCACAGGCGGTGCTGTTGATGTGCTCATTCAAGAAATGAAGAAGAACTATATAGAGCCTGTTTATCATGTAGGCATTCTTCCCAGCGAGGAGGATGTCTCAAGAGTCCTAACAAACTTCTCCAGAAGCTTTAAGCCTGTGGTGGCTGAGAGCGATGCAGTAATTACTGTTGATAATGATACCCTTAAAGATGGACTCATGCTAAGAGGGCAGTTCAACCATATCAATGAGACTGTTTTCTGGCATCTCAACAATATTTTTGAGGTGGGCGAGTACAGAGCACCTGAAGAGCTTGGCAGTAATGTGCTCACAGCCAGCGATGTTATTAATACTCTCAATGGAATCTCAACTATAGGTGTGGGCAAAAGGAAAATTGAAGCAGAGGACGAGAAGATTGACAAACCCGAGATGGTAGTCGCCCTGACAGAGAAGGCAGTTAAAAATACCCTTGCTCCAGTGGACTTCAGGAGCTCAAAACGTGCTCTGGTGGTTGTCTCTGGCCCAAGGAAGTATCTTGATTTTCTTGGCAGTATTCCCTCAAGGCTCTGGGTGGAGAAAAATATAGCTGGTGTTGAGGTGAGAGGTGGCGACCTGCCAGGTAATAAGGACAGCCTTGAGGTTACTGTACTTCTCTCAGGTATAAGGAAGAGTGAGAGGCTGAAGTATCTCTACAAGCTGGGAGAGACTCTTGAGTCAAAACAGTTTGAAGGCTCTGGAAGGGTTTATGAGAAGATGAAAGTACTTCTAAAGAAGGTTGAAGAGCTCAGGAATATATCCTCTGAGATTGTTGAAGAAATGGGAAAGAGATAAACTTTCAAAAAAGCTTTGTTTTCGTTAACCCTTTACCCATGCATGACTTTTTAGGAGTGGTAAACATGGAAGGACGGGATTACCTTTTACGTGCTTGAAGAGGCTAAAAAGGGAATGAACCTGCCCAGGCAGGTAAGAATTTTTGATACAACACTGCGAGATGGAGAGCAGACTCCTGGAGTCTCGCTGACTATTGAAGAAAAAATAACTATTGCCCACCAGCTGGACAAGCTGGGGGTTGATGTTATTGAAGCTGGCTTTCCCATTTCTTCAAAGGGCGAGAAGGAGTCTGTAAAGAGAATTGCAGCCCAGGAGCTTCAGGCAGAGGTCTGCGGCCTGGCAAGAGTCCTGCCACAGGATATAGATGCTGCCATAGACTGCGATGTTGACATGGTTCACACCTTTGTCTCCACCAGCGATATTCAGAGGGAACACACCATCAGGAAGAGCAGAGAGGAAGTAGTCGAACTCACCATAGCTGCTGTAGAAAGGATTAAGGAGCACGGCATCAAGTGCCTCTTTTCTGCCATGGATGCTACAAGGACAGACCTTGAATATCTTAGCACAGTCTTTAAGGCTGCAGAGGAGGCTGGAGCAGATATTATAAATATACCTGACACTGTGGGCGTAGCAATACCTCCAGTTATGCGCCATATAACTGGAGAGGTCTTTAAGCAGGTTTCAATACCTATTGATGTGCACTGCCACAACGACTTCGGTTTAGCTGTGGCCAATTCCCTTGCAGCTGTTGAAGCTGGAGCAAGAGAAGTTCAGGTAACAGTTAACGGCATAGGCGAGAGAGCTGGCAATGCCAGCCTGGAGCAGACAGTTATGGCTCTCAAGGCCATCTACAATGTGAATACAAATATCAGAACAGAATACCTGTATGAGACCTCCAAGCTGATTGAGAGGCTCACAGGAGTAAAGATGCCTCCCAATATGCCTGTCGTTGGAGAGAACGCCTTTTCCCATGAGTCTGGCATACACACCCACGGCGTACTGCAGAAGGCTGAGACCTTTGAGCCTGGTGTAATGACACCTGAAATGGTGGGCCACAGGCGCAGAATAGTCTCAGGGAAACATGCCGGTATGCATGGGATTCAGGCTCAGCTGGAGCAGCTTGGAGTTAAAGCAAGCAAGGAGCAGGTTTATGAGATTACCAAGAGAGTTAAAGAGCTGGGCGATAAGGGTAAAAGGGTTACAGATGTTGACCTCTTAGCTATAGCTGAAGCAGTGATTGGAGAGGTCGCAGGCGAGGAGAAACTCATAACCCTTGAAGAGTTTGCAGTAATGACAGGAAGCAAGGTTATACCTACAGCCAGTGTAAGGCTCAAGTTTAAAGACAGAGAGCTTGTGGGAGCAGAGACTGGCGTTGGCCCTGTGGATGCAGCACTCAAAGCTGTGAGAAAGGTACTTTCAGAGGTCGAGGATATAAGACTTACAGAGTATCACCTTGAGGCAATCACAGGTGGCAGCGATGCTCTTGCTGAAGTAGTTATTAAGCTGGAAGACAGCAAGGGAAATGTTGCAAGTGGAAAGGCTGCGAGAGAAGATATTGTAGTTGCAAGCATTGAGGCTATGGTATCAGGCATTAATAGAATTTTCCTGATGAGGGGAGAGAGCAGCTAAGCCCTCTCTTCTTCTGTTTTTAAAGCTTTTAATTAAGCGCTCCAAATTTTCTGAGAGCCTCTTCAATATATATTATAAAGTTCTCCTTGGGAGTGTATCCCATAACCTTTGTTATCACATTGCCCTCATAATCAACAAAAATCTCAGCAGGTGGATATTGCACACCATAGATTTTTGAAATTCCATCCTTATCTTCATCTATATTGATTGCAACCAGCACAAACTTCTCCTTTAAAATGGAGTTAACCTCCGGGTCAGGAAAAACCTCATTGTTGAGCTTTGCACAGTACTGACACCAGGTGGCCCAGAAGTAGAGAAGAACAGGCTTATTCTCCTGAGAAGCTTTCTCAAGACCAGCCTCATAGGAGTTGAGCCAGGTAAGGTCTCCCACAAAGGTGTGCTCTTTATCACTAATTACAGGGGTTGTTTTACCAGCAATAAAAATAAATAATAAAACCACTCCAAGAGCGGCAAATGTTAGAGTTGTCTTGGGCTTCACTCTCTCACCTACACTGGTGGCGTTGGAGTGGGGTCAGCATACTTGCCAAAGTACCTTGAATCTATATTTTTCCTTATCTCCCTCCGGGAATAGCCCTTCTGGAACATGGCATAGCTCTCAGTTGCCTCATTTATGCAGATATTGCAGTAGGCACCATGGGATGTGAACCTTCCATAGTCATCGAGATAGCAGTTGTAAAGACTCTTGTGGCCCTCTGGAAACTGGGGATTTCTTACATCTTTACAGCCGCAGTAGCAGGGTATGGCCTGTAAAAGCTCCGGCTCAGCTACAGCTATCTTGTAGGCTTTAAAGACCCTCTGATTCAGCTTGGCATAATCAGGAAATACAACATTTTTGGCCTTTTCATCAAGGTCTGAAGCTGAACCTCCTGAAGAAAGAGAATATATGGCTACAAGACCAAGAAGCAAAAATACTCCAACAGCCAAGCCGGGAATTTTTACAGTCTTCTTTTTATTACTTCTTTTTTTGCCTCCCTTTTTCTTCATAAATAGCACCATAATACTA
>CAZCRG010000088.1:0-7503 GCA_964501105.1 Candidatus Hydrothermarchaeota archaeon
CTTCTCAATCTCTAAGGGAGCGTTAAGAAGAGCTATCTTTGCATCTTTTACTCTTCTGGGCATTCCAGGATGCACTACTTCCTTGTCTATAACAACACCCTGAACCAGCTCGGTATCCTCTATGCCACCGCCTTCCTTCTTCTCAATCTTGATGTTGTCCTTATCGATGATGTAGGCATCGCCATCCTTCTCTGCTACACTCTTCACTGCCTTCACGACAATCTTGGAGAGGTGCTCCTTGCTCTTCTCTGCACCCTTGCCTGTCATGGAGGTGGAAGCAATCTTTTCAAGAGTTGACTCGTCATCAGCACTGACAGAGATGGAAATCTCATCGAGAATCTCCTTGGCTTTCTCTGCAGCCATTCTGTAGCCGCTGGCAATTATTGTAGGGTGCACATCCTGGTCAATAAGCTCTTCTGCTCTCTTGAGGAGCTCACCAGCAATAACTACAGCAGTTGTAGTACCGTCGCCAACCTCATCTTCCTGGGTCTTGGCAACCTCCACCACCATTTTGGCAGCAGGGTGCTCAATATCCATCTCTTTGAGAATGGTAACGCCGTCGTTGGTAACTACAACGTCGCCTATGCTGTCCACAAGCATCTTGTCCATTCCTCTTGGACCTAAGGTGGTCTTCACTGCCTCAGCTATCACTCTTGCAGCCAGAATGTTTGTCCTCTGGGCATCCCTACCAACACTTCTGCTTGTACCTTCCTTCAGAATTAAAACAGGCTGTCCTCCAAGCTGTGCAGCCATTTTCTCCACCTCCTTTTAGTAACTTTTTGTTATTATCACCAGTTGACTTAATGTCAGTATAACGAGGTAAAATATATTAGTAACCTCAGGTGACTTAATTCCCCAGCAGATTTTTATATGCCCACTGATATAATCTACTTATGGTTTTAGTTTCTTCTCCAGGCAAGGTTATACTCTTTGGCGAACATGCTGTTGTCTATGGTTATCCAGCCATTGCAGGGGCAATTGACAAAAGGGTTTATGTTGAGGCTGAGCGAAATAACTCCAAAGAGATTGTTATAACATCAAAGGGAAAGAAAACTTCTTTTTCCTTCAGAAGCCTTGAAAAAAAGAGGGGTGAGTTCAGATATGTATTCAGGGCTTTGAAGGTCGCCTTTGACACTCTTGGCGAAGGCTTTGGCCTCAATCTTGAGATAAATTCAGATATACCCAGAGCTTCAGGCCTTGGCTCAAGTGCTGCAGTCAGCGTGGCAGTCCTTAAGGCAGTATTCCATCTCGCTGGAGAGGAGATTGAGAAGGAGAAGCTGGCTGCTCTTGGGCACAGAGTTGAGCTGGAGGTACAGGGTGCAGCTTCGCCCACTGATACTGCCACCTCAGCTCTGGGAGGTGTGCTCTTTATAAACCCAGGTAAGGCTATAGAGAAAGTTGAGATTAAGCAGGATATCCCAATAATTGTGGGTTGCACAGGCATAAAGAGGTCCACCAAAGACCTTGTGGCTAAAGTTAAAGCTTTTAAGGAGAGCTATCCAAAGATAGCTGAGCCTGTAGTTGAGAGCATAGGAGAGCTCACCCTTGAGGCAAGAGATGCCCTGATAGAGGGCAACTACCAGAAGCTTGGGAAGCTGATGATGGTAAACCATGGGCTTCTCGAGGCTCTGGGAGTTAGCAATTTAGCTCTATCAAAGAGGGTGCATTCTGCTGTTAAGGCAGGTGCATTGGGTGCAAAGCTTACTGGAGCAGGAGGCGGAGGCTGTATGATTGCTCTTGCTCCGGAAAACAGAAAGAAAGTGCTGAAAGCTCTTGGAAAGAGAGCCTTCGCAACAACAATATCAAGAGAAGGAACAAGAGTTGAGGAGCCATGATTATTTTAAAACTGGGCGGAAGCCTTCTGACTTCAAAGGATAATGAATTCTCCCTGAGAAGGGATGTTCTTAGGAGAGTTGCCAGAGAGATAAAAGAGGGTATTGAAGGAATTGCTATAATTGTTCACGGTGGAGGGAGCTTTGGCCACCCTCTGGCAAAAAAGTACTCCCTTCAGGAAGGCTTCAGGACCAGAAGTCAGATTGAGGGTGTTGTCTTAACAAGGCTGGCAATGCAGAGCTTCAACAGTGAGGTTGTGGCTTCTCTGGTGGAGGCTGGTCTGCCTGTTGTGGGACTCTCAACCTCCTCTCTATTTATAACTGAGGATAGGGCAGTAGAGAGCTACAGGCGAGAGGTGATAGAAGGTTTTCTGAAGCTGGGAGTTTTTCCTGTTCTCTATGGTGATGTTGTCCTCGATAAGGCTATGGGATTCTGCATTCTCTCTGGAGACAGAATAATCTCAAAACTTGCCCAGGATTTCAAACCGGAGAGAATTATTCTTGCTACAGATGTTGATGGTATCTTTACAGCGAACCCAAAGTTGAGCAGTGATGCAGAGCTTATTGAAGAGATAAACCCCGAGAACTACAGAGAGATTCTCAGGTCACTAACTCCAGATGCCACTGACGTCACAGGAGGAATGCTTGGCAAGGTGGAGGAACTTATATCCCTGGCAAACCTGGGCTATGAATCTCTAATTATAAACGCCCTTACAGAGGGCAGACTTAAGAAAGCTTTATTAGGTGAGAGGGTTAAAGGCACTTTGATTAAAGGAGGAAAGTATTATTGAGCACAGAAAGCAGAAAGTTTGACCATATAAGAATTTGTCTTGAAAAGGAAGTGGAGAGCAAAGTAAAGTCAGGATTTGAGGACATTCGACTTGTGCACAGAGCTTTGCCCCAGGTTGACCTCAACGATATTCAGCTGGAAGTTGACTTTCTGGGCAAAAAACTTTCATCGCCTTTAGTTATTGCTGCTATGACCGGGGGCCATGAGAAAGCCTTCAGAATCAATAAAAATCTCGCCAGGGCTGCTGAAGAACAGGGTATTGCTATAGGTGTGGGCAGCCAGAGGGCTGCTATTGAGGATAAGAGACTTGAGTACACCTATAGAGTTGTAAGAGAAGAGGCGCCCAGCGCCTTTATTATTGCAAACCTTGGAGTGGTGCAGTTCTGTAAGGGCTACACAATAAAGGAGGCTGAAAGGGCTGTCGAAATGATTGAAGCTGATGCCATAGCTCTTCACCTCAACCCGCTGCAGGAGGCTGTACAGCAGGAAGGAGACCTTAATTTTACATACTGCCTCGAGGTTATTGAGGAGCTATCTTCAAAGCTCTCTGTTCCTGTGATTGTTAAAGAAACAGGAGCAGGAATTGCCAGAGAGGAGGCAAAACTCATTGAAAAGGCGGGTGCCTCTGCCATTGATATAGGCGGTCTTGGAGGCACCAGCTTTGCTGCAGTTGAGAGCTACAGAATTGAAGATGGAAAAATTGCTGAAACCTTCTGGGACTGGGGCATTCCAACAGCAGCAAGTCTTGCTGAGTGTGCTTCAGCAGTTTCAATACCTCTTATTGCAACTGGCGGCTTGCGCTCAGGAGTTGATGCTGCCAAGGCAATAGCAATGGGTGCCTCTCTGGCCGGGTTTGCTCTCCCCCTGTTAGAGCCTGCTGTAAGGAGCTATAAGGATGTGGCTGCAAAAATTGAAGAAATAAAAGAAGAGCTTAAAATTGCAATGTTTCTGACGGGAAGCAGAGATGTTGAAGAGTTAAAAAAGGCTACTTTTGTATTAACTGGTCCCACTAAAGAGTGGCTTGATGCAAGAGAAATAAAATTGACCAAGGTGTGAATAATGGAAATAATTGGTGTTGGTGGCTATGAAGAAGTAGGCAGGAATATGACACTTTTCAGATCTGACGAAGATGCTATTATTGTTGATATGGGTATACGTCTGGATAGAGTTTTTATTCATGAGGATACTGATTTTAACAGACTGCCTCATAAAGAGCTGGCTGGAAAAGGGATTATTCCTGATGACAGTGTAATAAAGAGATTTAAAAATAATGTTAAGGCTATTGTGTTAACCCACGGGCATCTGGACCATATTGGAGCAGTTTCCCTGATAGCAAAAAAGTATCCCAGCGCTCCAATCATAGGTACTCCCTATACAATTGAGCTGGTGAAGAAGGAGTTCAGAGGAAAGTTTGAAAATCCCCTCTACACCCTGGGAGCTGGAGAGGTACTTCAGATTTCCAAGGATATGAGTATAGAATTTGTCAGAGTTACCCACAGCATCCCTGATGTAGTTGCCCTTGTGGTGCATTCCAAAGAGGGAAAATTTCTATATCTGAATGACTTTAAGCTGGATGATACCCCTGTGATTGGCGACCCGCCTGACTACACAAGGCTTGAAGAGCTTGGTAAAGAGGGAGTTAAGGTAATGGTTATAGAGACAACAAGGGTTATGAGCGAGGGCAGAACGCCCAGCGAAAATATTGCCAGAAGTCTTCTTAAAGATACCATAAGAAAAAGTGACCCTGAAGCAGGGCTGATTGTTACTACCTTCTCCTCTCACATAGCGAGAATTCAGAGTGCTGTAGATTCAGCAAATGAGCAGGGTAGAATACCTGTACTTCTTGGGAGAAGTATGGAGAAGTACGTTGGAATAGCTGAGAGAATGGGTATTATCTCTCTACCAGATAATGCAAGAATATATGGCGCCCAGAAGTCCATAACAAAGGTTCTTAACAGAATCGCCAGGGAAGGCAGGGAAGAGTATATGCTGATTATTACTGGACACCAGGGAGAGCCAGATGCCCTGCTCTCCAAGATAGTCAAGTACAAGTACGACTTCAGAATTGAGAAGGGAGATAATGTTGTTTTCTCAGCCGATGTGATTCCCAACCCCATAAATATTGCCCAGAGATATGCCCTGGAAACCAAGCTCAATATGCAGGGTGCCAGGCTTTTCAAGGGAGCTCATGTCAGTGGCCATGCTGCTCGCGAGGACCACAGGGATATTATTAAGATGATTCAACCTGAGAATATAATTCCAACTCATGGTACTCTGGAAATGCTGGCAAGTTATGCTGAACTTGCTGAGAGTGAGGGCTACACTCTGAATAAAGATCTCTTTCTTATCAGAAACGGCCAGAATGTTGAATTAAGGTGACGCCATGAGAGAACTAATTCTTAAGTATGCACTGAAAAATGCTCTGGATTTCGGCAGCGCCAATCCAAAGGCTGTTGTTGGAAAAGTACTGGCTGAGAATCCAGAGCTCAGAGCTAAGGCAAAGGAGATCTTCCCTGTTGTGGAAGAGGTGGTAAAAGAGGTAAACTCTCTGAGTAAAGAAGAGATAGAAGAGAGAATTAAAGGTTTCACTTTTGAGGAAAAGAAGAAGAAAAAGGAGGAGAAGCTTCAGGAGTTAAAAGGGGCAGAAAAGGGTAAGGTGGTAATGCGCTTTGCTCCCAACCCTTCAGGACCTCTCCACCTGGGCCATGCCAGGGCTGCTGTGCTTAATGATGAGTATGTCAGGCACTACGGAGGAGAGTTGATTCTCAGGTTTGAGGACACTGACCCTAACAGAGTTATGCCTGAAGCCTATGATATGATAAGAGAAGATTTAAGGTGGCTTGGTGTTGAGTGGAGCAAAGAGGTGGTGCAATCTTCCAGACTTGAAATTTACTATAAATATGCAAGGGAGCTTATAGAAAAAGGCCTAGCCTATGTGTGCACCTGCACTGGGGAAGAATTTCAGAGGCTGAAGCTTAAAAAGGTAGAATGTCCCCATAGAAATAAGAGTATTGAAGAGAATCTTGAAGATTTTGAGAAGATGTTCTCAGAGTTTAAGGAGGGTGAGGCTGTTCTCCGCTTCAAGTCAGGGCTGGAGCTTCCTGACCCTGCTATGAGAGAATTTCCTTTAATGAGAATAAGTGACAAGGAGCATCCTCTTGTTGAAGCAAGAGTATATCCGCTGATGAACTTCTCAGTAACAATAGACGACCACCTCCTCGGCTTAACTCATGTGCTCAGAGGCAAGGACCATATTGTGAACACAAGGAAGCAGGAGCTTATTTATAAGGCCTTCGGCTGGGAAATGCCTGAGTTTATCCACTATGGAAGGCTGAAAATTGAGGGTCTCGCTTTGAGCACATCAAAAATAAATGAGGGCATAAAGCAGGGGGTTTACAGTGACTGGGATGATGCAAAGCTTGGCACACTGAGAGCACTTAAAAAGAGAGGGTTCCAGCCTGAAGCAATAAGAAAATCAATGCTGGACGTGGGTGTTAAGCAGAGTGATATTAACTTTTCATGGAAGAATCTATATTCCTACAACAGGACAATTATTGAACCAAGAGCCAACAGATACTTCTTTGTTGCCCAGCCAAAAATACTGGAAATTGAGGAAGCCGAGAGCATGGAGAATTTTGCTCCTCTTCATCCTGATTATCCTGAGAGGGGAAAGAGGAGATTTGTAATAAAAGCTGAAGAGGGTAAAGCCAGAGTGTACATCTCTTCAAAGGATTTCTCACTTTTAAAACCAGGGGACTTTATAAGATTGATGGAAGCCTTCAATGTTGAGATTCTTGAGGTTGAAGAAAAAGTCAGAGGTGTATTTAGAGGCTACGACCTCAAGGAAGCCAGAAAAAGAAAAGCCAGATTTATCCACTGGCTGCCTGAGAAGGGCAATCTTGAGGTTAGAGTGGTTAGACCTGAGGGAAGTGATTCAGGTTTTGGGGAAAAGGGCCTTGAGAATGAAGAGACTGGCAATATTGTGCAGTTTGAGCGCTACGGCTTCTGCAGGATTGATGAGAAGGGCTCCACCATTACTTTATATTTCACCCATGAATGAGGGGATTGAAGATGCCACTTGTAAGATTCAGAGGAGAGGAGTGGGAAGTTAAGAAGGGTACTCCAGTTAAGAAGATTCTAAAGGATAAGAACATTCCACTGGAGAGTGTTATCTGCAAGGTCGGAAATAAGCTTGTTACAGAAGATTACAGGCTCAGAGATGATGAGGTGCTTGAAATAATCTCAGCCATATCTGGTGGTTAAATGAAGTGCAAAAAGTGCTCAAAGGATGCAGTTATCAACTTGAGAAGTTACAGGCTACCCCTCTGCGAGGAGCACTTTATTGAGCGCTTCTTTGCCACTATAAAAAAAGCCATAAAGGAGCACAGGATGTTTGGGAAGGAGGACAAAATCCTTGTGGCTGTTTCTGGTGGTAAAGATTCTTTAGCACTGTGGGATGCACTCCTGGAGCTGGGGTACAGGGCTGATGGGCTCTACATTGACCTTGGAATAAAGAAGGGTAACTACTCTGACCTCTCCTACAAAAAAATCAAGAAGTACTGTGAAGATAATGATGCTGAGCTTCATATTGTGAATCTCTCTGGTGAGTACGGCAAAAGTATAGAAGAGCTGGCAAGAAAAAGCCCGAGGGAAACCTGCTCTGTTTGCGGAACTGTGAAGAGGCATGAGTTTGATAGGATAGCAGGTGAGAAGGGTTATACTGTTCTTGCCACTGGGCATAACCTGGACGACGAGGCAAGTGTTCTTCTCTCAAATGTTATGAGATGGAATATTGACTACCTCGGAAAGCAGAGCCCAAAACTGGAAGCCTGGCATCCAAAGCTGAAGCCAAAAGTTAAGCCCCTGTGCTACCTGACAGAG
>CAZCRG010000089.1:0-7491 GCA_964501105.1 Candidatus Hydrothermarchaeota archaeon
ACCCTGTAGCCAGAAAAAACCCCCACAACATCCTGCAGTTTGGGCGGAAATACATCCAGCTCGGGTGCCCTGTAGATTTTTGGGTCTCTTGGGCCTTCCATTTTATCACCTTTATATAGTAGCAATTTCGACATATATATAACTTCCTATCGCCAATTGTCGATTTTGCTGGGGAAATTTTTATATCCTCTTTTACCCAATTTTTCTCTGCACTCAAGGTGGATTAATATGAAGGTCACAATAATAGGAGGTGGAGGAAGAGTCGGCTCCACTGCCGCTTTCTCCATCCTGTCAAACAGGCTTGCTTCAGAGGTCGTTCTTATTGATATAGCAGAAGACAGAGCAAAAGGTGAGGCTCTTGACCTTGCTCACTCTCTCTCAGGTATGGGAGTGGATGCTGAAGTTTATGGTGGAAGTGACTACTCACTAACAAAAGATAGCGATCTGATAATAGTTACTGCAGGTGTGGCAAGGAAGCCAGGTATGAGCAGGCTTGAACTGGCTGAGAGTAATATAGGCATAGTGAAGGATGTGGTAAGTAAGGCTCTCCAGTATTCTAAAAACCCCTTCCTCTTTATTGTTTCAAACCCTGTTGATGTTCTAACCTATCATGCCCTTAAGGTCTCAAAACTCGAGCCTTCGAGAGTTTTCGGCCTTGGAACACTTCTTGACACAATAAGGCTCAAATCTCTACTCAGGTTAAGGCTCAATATTGACTACTCTGAGGAAGTTATGATAATAGGAGAGCATGGCGATTCCATGGCTCCAGTATTCTCCCACCTTGAGACTGATGCTTCAAAAGATGAGCTGTGGGAGGTTTTTGAAGAGGTCAGAGTGGGTGCAGGTAAGGTTATTGAAGCAAAAGGTGCTACATGGTTTGCTCCTGCAGTAGCAATTTCAGAGGTAGTGAGAAATCTGCAGAGTGAAGAGAGCAGAATGCTGCCAATCTCTGTTTACCTTGAAAATTACGATTTATGTATAGGTTATCCCTCTCAGGTGAGCAGCTCAGGGGTGAAACCTGTGGATTACAGCCTGAGCAGTGAGGAGAAGGAGCTCTTTCTTAAGTCTGTAGATGTAATAAAGAGAGCCCTGGGGAATTAATATGGGCTTTAATCCTCATAGCATGGCTCTCGAGCAGTTGGAGCTGGCTTCTGACGAGCTGGAGCTTGACAGTAATATCTATGAAACTCTGAAGGCTCCAAATCGCATAGTAGAGGTTTCTGTACCTGTAAAGATGGACAGTGGCGAGGTTAGAGTTTTTAAGGGCTATAGAGTACAGCACAACAATGACAGAGGGCCCTATAAGGGAGGGCTGAGGTACCACCCCAGCTTAAGTCTGGACGAAGTCAAAGCACTAGCCATGTGGATGACCTGGAAGTGTGCCCTGGTAAATATCCCCTTTGGGGGCGCCAAAGGTGGCATAGTGTGCAATCCAAAGGAACTCTCCGAGGCTGAGCTGGAGAGGCTTACACGGAATTACACTTTAAAAATGGTGGATATCTTTGGTCCTAAGAAGGATATCCCTGCCCCAGACCTCTACACAAACTCAAAAATAATGGCCTGGATAATGGACACCTACTCAAGCCACACAGGGGAGTATTCCCCTGCTGTAGTGACAGGAAAGCCAGTAGAAGTAGGCGGTGCTGAGGGCAGAGAAGAGGCCACAGGTTATGGTGTTGGAGTTATAGTTGAGGAAGCTTCTAAAGCTTTAAACCTGAAGTGCGGGTGTGTTGCCATCCAGGGCTTTGGCACAGTGGGCTACAATGCTGCTAAAGTGCTATATGAGAAGGGATTTAGAGTTCTAGCTCTGAGTGATTCTAAGGGTGTCATATACAGCGAGGAAGGTTTAAACCCTCAGGAGGTTTTTGAACACAAGCTCAGAACAGGGACTGTTGCAGGCTATAGAAAAGCAAGAGATATCTCAGAGGAAGAGTTCTTTGAGCTCAATGTGGATGTTCTTGTGCCTGCAGCCACTGAAAATCAGATTACCCCTGAAAGGGCTGAAAAAATGAAAGCCAAGATGATAGTTGAGGGTGCCAACGGCCCAACTACGCCTGAGGCTGATAGAATTCTGGAAGAGAGAGGAATAGTTGTTATGCCCGATATTCTAGCCAATGCTGGTGGAGTAATAGGGAGTTACTTTGAATGGGTGCAGAATCTCAACAATTTCTACTGGAATAAAGATAGGTTTATGACGGAACTGGAAAAAATCCTTAAAAGGAGTTTCAGAGAGGTTTTCTCCATGGTTAAAGAAAAGGAGATAAGTTTCAGGCTTGCTGCTTACATTCTTGCTGTTGCGAGAGTTGCTGAAGTGAGACAGATACGAGGGTTATGAAAGAAAAATTTTATAAATAGTAATAGAAAATATTTCGAGAGGTGACTCATTGGGTGCAGCAGCCAATCCCATAACAATAACCTGGATTGTAGGCATAGGCTTGGCAGCTATAATTGCCTCAGCGCTGCTTGTGAACAAAAGAACAAGACAATGGAGCGACAATAGAATCTTCTTCACCTCATTGATAGCCTCTTTTTCTATTGTTATAATGGTACTCGCAGCCCTGGGGATGATATAAATGGAGTTTACCTTCTTTTTAATTGCTGCAGGGCTTGTTGGGCTCTACATGGCCTGGAATGTTGGTGCAAATGACGTGGCTAACGCCATGGGAACAAGTGTTGGTTCAAAGGCTCTAACCTACAGGCAGGCAATCTTGGTGGCTGCAATTTTTGAATTTTCTGGCGCCTTCCTCTTTGGAAAAAATGTCACAGAGACTATAAGAAAGGGAATTGTTGACCCCTCTGGAATTGCCACTCCTGAGATTATCGCCATAGGTGCCTTCTCTGCCCTGCTGGGTGCTTCTATCTGGCTCACTATAGCTACCTACGCTGGGCTGCCAGTTTCCACAACTCACAGTATAGTTGGAGCCATGATAGGCTTTGGAATAGCAGCTGGCGGCACAGGAGTGGTGAGCTGGAACAAGCTCTTAAAAGTGGTGGCAAGCTGGATTGTTTCGCCCATAGCTGGTGCTCTTGTTGCTCTTGTTCTTTTCTCACTCATGAGGCAGTTTCTCTTCAAGAAGTACCCTGATAGAGATAGAATTGAGAGAATTTTTGGGAAGTTTCAGATTATGACTGCCTGTTTTGTAGCCTTCTCCCACGGAAGTAATGATGTAGCCAACGCCATAGGGCCTTTAGCAACTGCAATAACCTACTATGGAACCTCCTCAATTGAGCTGGCATCAAAAATCCCTGTACCCAAGTGGCTCCTTGCCTTTGGCGGCTTTGGGATTGTCCTTGGCCTGGCCACCTGGGGGTACAGAGTAATTGGCACTATAGGTGAAAAGGTAACAGAAATTACACCAACTCGCGGATTTACTGCAGAATTCAGCACTGCAAGTATAGTTCTGGCAAATTCTCAGATAGGGATGCCCATCTCAACAACCCATACCCTTGTGGGCTCAGTAATAGGCGTGGGCCTTGCCAGAGGTATTAAGGCATTAAATTTAAAAATAATAAAGGATATAGTTCTATCGTGGTTTGCTACAGTGCCTTTTGCAGCAATTGTGTCAGGTATAATCTTTAAAGTTATAATAAATATGAGGTGGATAAGTTGAGAAGTGTTCTTGGGGTCTTTGTTCCCTCACCCTTTGAGCCTCTGGAGAGGCATGCTACAATAGTTCAGCAGTGCTCAGATATCTTCAGGGAGATGGTGGTAGCATATATAAATCATGATTTTGAGACTTCTGATAGGCTTGCTCTTAAGATTTCTGAGCTTGAGCATGAAGCTGACAAGATTAAAAACCAGATAAGGGAGAGTCTGCCCAGAAGTATCTTCATGCCTGTGGATAGGGGTGATTTTCTCAGCTATCTCAGGGAGCAGGACCAGGTGGCTGACAGGCTTGAAGAGGTTTCTCTAACTATGAGCCTCAGGCACACAAGAATTCCCGATGAGATTAAGGAGGACTTCCTCAACCTTGCAAGGAAGGTGGCTGATGTTGTAGACATTGTTCCATTCGCAGTGGAGAGTATGGTAGAGCTTCTGGAGAGAACCTTCAAAAAGAGGGACAGTAAGGTTGAACTTTATATAAACCTCCTCAACGAGAAGGAGCAGCTTACAGATGACCTAGATCTGAAGATAAGAAGGAGAATCTTTGATATTGAAGACAGGCTTAGCCACGGAGAGCTTTTCCATCTGATGAGAACTGTCAAACTTATGGCAAGGGTTGCAGACCATGCTGAAAACTGCGGCGATAGAATGCGTGTCATGGTAGCAAGATTATAGGTGATTAAAATGATGGAGCCAAAAACTGAGATAATAATTGTCGGACATATACTTGAGAAGAATATTATTTTCCAGGTGTATGAGAAGATTAAGGATATAAATGTGGATGTGAAGCACTGCGAAATCTCCTTTACAACCCTGAAGGAGGGCATTGAAGAGAAGAAGCCATCCACAATGCGCTGCTACCTTGTGGGGCCCAAGGAAGAAAGGGAAAAGGCTGTGGCTGAGATGAAGAAGATAGCTGAAAAATACGGCTATGGAGTCCAGGCTATAGACTACGAGGAGATGTGGAAAAGATAATGGGCCTCTGGAACAGTAAAAAGATAGTAAAGCAGGCAAAGAAGAATTTTGAAAAGGCCTGGCTTGATACTGCCTCTCTTATTCAGGAGCCTTCTGAAGTAAAAGAGAGATATAGAGAACAGAAGAGAGGAAAGGCCAACTTTCTCTATGAGACTCTTCAGAAGTTGAGAAGTGCATACCTCAGCCTGGGCTTTGATGAGGTTGTAAACCCCATATTTATTGAGGAGAAGGAAGTTAAGCGCCAGTTTGGCCCCGAGGCTCTTGCTGTTCTTGACAGGTGCTTCTACCTTGCTGGCCTGCCAAGGCCTGATGTAGGGCTAAGTCAGGAGAAGCTCGACCTCCTCAAAAGTTATGGAGTTAAAGCTGACAAGGATGAACTTCAGGAGCTTCTCCACAGGTATAAGAAGGGCGAAGTTGGAGGAGACGACTTAATTAAGGAGCTTGCCACAACTCTAAAAATCAACGACTCTCTCGCCACAAAGATTTTCTCAGAGGTCTTCCCCGAGTTTAAAGAACTCAAACCTCAGGCAACCAGCCTGACTTTGAGAAGCCACATGACCTCAGGCTGGTTTTTAACTCTCTCCTCTTTATATGGCAAGAAGAAGCTGCCTCTCAAACTCTTCTCCATTGACAGGTGTTTCAGAAGGGAGCAGCAGGAGGATGCTACCCACCTGAGGAGCCACTTCTCTGCAAGCTGCGTGGTTATGGCAGAGGATGCTGGCGTTGAGGATGGAAAAGAAGTTGCCAGAGAACTCCTGAAAAATTTCGGCTTTGAGAAGTTTAAATTTAAGCCAGATGACAAGCGCTCAAAATACTATACCCCCGGCACCCAGACAGAAGTTTATGCCTACAGCAAAGAAGCTGGCTGGGTAGAAATAGCCACCTTTGGCGTATATTCACCAGTGGCTCTGTCACAGTATAAAATTGAAGTGCCAGTGATGAATTTAGGTCTGGGAGTAGAGCGCCTCGCCATGGTGCTCTCTGGAGAAGAAGATGTCAGAGAGATGGTATATCCTCAGTTCTATAAAAAGTGGCAACTCAGCGATAGAGAAATAGCCGAGATGATTTACTTCAAGCTTACTCCAGAAACTGAGGAAGGCATGGCTCTTGCTGAAACCCTTGAAAAGATTGCTTTCAGAGAGGCTGAGAGAGAAGCTCCAGTGGAGGTAAAAGCCTTCTCAGGTGAATTTCTCGATAAAAAAATAGAGGTAAAGCTTGTGGAAGAGGAGGAGGGAAAAAAGCTCCTGGGTCCAGCCTACAAAAATAAAATATTTGTTTATCAGGGCAATATACTGGGCGCTGTTGAGCCGCCTTCAGGTGCCTACAGCACAGGTATAGGATATCTGAAAGCCTGCTCCCTCGCAGTTGCAGGGAAGGCTGAAAAACTTGCAGAGAAGGGCGGAGGGGAGCTAAGAGTCAGATTTGGGATGATTAAAACCCCTGGCGATTTAAATCTGAAGCTGGATGAAGTTGCCAGGCGCTATATAACCACTTATGAGAAAAAAATAGATGTCCGCGGACCTCTGTTTCTGACTGCTTTAATAAAAATAGAGTAAAAAAATAATTAAAGGCTCAGGGGAGGAGGTTAAGCCCAAAGAAGCCCCTGGTGGTATACCTGATACCAACATAAAAAGCAAGGGCTGCAAAGATAATCTTCAGGTATCTCTCAGGTATATACTTGGAGGTTTTTGAGCCCATCAGGGAGCCAATAACAACTCCCACAAGCTCTATACCTATTATGGCAAAATCAACAGGCACAGCCTTTACCACCATATAGGTGTATATGCTCACCAACATGCCTATAAGCACAGCCAGAGCAGAGGTTCCAGCCACAATGAAGTAGGGCAAGCCAACCACGGATGTCAAGAAGGGCACATATAGAAAACCTCCACCAACTCCAATCAGAGAAGCAACACTTGCAATCACAAGACCGCCCAGGAAGGGCAAAAACGGATTGAAGGAGAACTCCTCACCAAAAAAGGTAAATCTTATCCTCTTGAGACTTTTCTCAATAATATTCACTCCTTCCTTTTCCAGTTCCTTTTCACTGCCCTTCTTTTTGAGCTCTCTTACTCTCTCCTCAAAGGCTCTGGCAGCTTCTGCCGCCTTCTTCTTCCTTGCCATGCCCTGAGGTGTCACCTCATAAAGAAGGACAAAACCCACAAGAAGAGTGAAGAGTCCAAAGTAACCCTGATAGGCGCTAAAGCTCAGCTTCCCTGCTGTCAGCATGGGCACAGTTATACTGCCAATAACAGCCCCTGTGCCCAGTGCAAAGCCAAGGGGAACAACAATTCGTTTCATCCTGTAGTAGTTGAAGGAGGAGATGACAGCACTGGTGCCAACAAGCCACTGATTGGAAACTCTCACACTGTCAGTTACAGTTCTACTCAGAGTCTGGTTTATCTCCTTCAGAGAGCTGGCATAGGCACCAAGACCAAAGATTGTCATATGGCCAACTCCAGCGAGAACGCCACCAAAGGCGCCCACTGTGGAGAACACCCAGCCCACAAGAATAGACCAGATAAAAGCAAGAAGTGGGTTTATTTCAGGAGCACCTTCAATACCAAGAAATTGCAAACTTTCTGCTATCATAGTTAACACCCTATAGGATGAAATTCTAACACATGGTTAATAAAAACTTAATGAGAATATTTAAGAATATTTTCTGGGTTTAATGCCTTTAACTCATCCACTGTAGGATTTTCACTGAATAATACGCCGTTCATCAGCTTATCATTTATAATCAGTGCTGGAGCGCTCTCTATACTCCTATCTATTGAATATTCTGAAGGAAAGCTTACAAGCTTTATTTCCACATCCTCATTTAGCGATGCCACTGCCTGCAGTACAGCCTGAGTTAGTAGATTGCACCTAAGCCCAGGAGGGCTATTCCTGAAAACTTCTATCTTAAT